>MHFT01000028.1:42543-84887 GCA_001804315.1 Omnitrophica bacterium RIFCSPLOWO2_12_FULL_50_11 | reverse complement strand
GGGTACGATGGCGCGGCGACCCAAGTCCGTATGATGCCTGAGGACCGCATGACTACCACTGTGCCTCAGGGGAATGAAGCCAGCTTTTTGGAGCGCTCTGATGACACGCGTGCCAGAAACTTGGGGAAGGTGGGGCATGAATTAAGCAGCAATGTCCCGGATGGAAATTTTTCGTTTTTCAAGGGCTTGCCTATCTTTGCGAAGCGACCAAAGGTACAAGCGGATGGCTTTTCGAATGTTGGCCATCGCTTCCCGTTTGGATTCCCCCTGCGAGGCGCATCCAGGAAGTTCGGGAACGTAGATACTAAATCCGCCGGTGGGTTCTTCCTCGATGACAATCTTATACTTCATCTCACGAATATTCTCTCGACCGCGAGTCCACTGAAAGCTGTCAGTGATCATATCATTTATAACACAACGCCTCCGGCCGGTCAAACGGAACAAGAAGTGTGGCCGTCCGATAGAGCGAAACCTACTGGGTTTGCCCATCTTTCCCGCTCCGAAGCGCGAACGGCCGAGGAGTTGGAGAGAAGGCGATTTGAGAAACGCACGGTCTTGGACGGAGTGCAGATGCGAGAGAAGGTGAGAGAAATTCTTGCTGATGAGGAAACGGCGCCTGACGCGTTGACCTTGCTCGAACTCGTTAAGGCAGGACTTACGAAAGAAGACATCGAACAGGTAGCGGCTTCGATACCCGAGCTCGCGTCTGTTGCCAAGCTTGATATGGGAAACATCTACACGGAACTTGATCGCCTTAGGCCTTATCTTTACGAGATTGTTGACGAGCTATTTCGTAGGTCCGGTGACGAGAGGCTTTTATTTATGGAAAGGGATGCAAGACTGCTCTACCTGGCTGCTTTCCTCCGTCTTCGGTTGAATTTGGGTGAGTCCCAAGCGAATGCCAAGATCTTGCGCATTCCGGGCAGTCAAGGTTTTTATGCCGCAATCAAGCATTTTGACCCATCCGATGCCCGCCGCTTTTTTGAGTATCTCGGTATCACCCGAGACGCGATTGAAGGAGGTCGTGTTTTCCATTTAGTGGATACCGGTTTTATGGGTAATGTCGGTCAGGGGTTGCGCGCCCGGGTAGCGGCACTCTTTTATGGAAATGATTATTTTAAAGATACTGAGATAGCTGCCAAATTAGCGACTGTTTTTCCCATTCATCTGGTTTCTTTGGAGGACACAGATGTAGCGCACGTGTCACAAATCAAGTCCTATGCCATCACGAGGCCAGCGACGGGTTGGAGGGGAGAATTTCCGGGAATGATGAGACTGTTCGCGGCTCGGAATTGGGAATCGGAGAAGGTGCGCTTAGACACGGTTCTAGCAGGAACGATGCAGCTTTTTCCCCACTATCACGACTATTTTGATCACCTAGTTGAACGAGATGGACATCTTGTCGGTGCCGGAAACTTGCCGCGTCTGATATCTGAAGATTCAGATCGGGTTACAGGAATTAATGAGAGCGTTGTGAATCCTGTAGCCGCCCTGATGGGAGAAATCTATTTCATCAAACAAATCCTTTCGGACTGGGTAAAGGGAGAACCCGAGTCCCTTAAAGACTTCAGCCGTGCTGAAGCGCGGGCGGAGCAGATAACGTTTCCGATTCATGGGATCAAGCGGGGCAATCCTGTTGAGAATTACGTGGCCGACGGGTACGAAGACTATTTGCGTGCGTCAAACGGAGCATTCGGTCTCGTTGGGTCATTGAGATTGAATGAAGGGGAGTTACAGTGGCTTCGAGCGAGTATTGAAGGAGTGCGAAGAGTCCGGGTTGTTCGCGCAACGCGGCACGAATTTGAGACTCCGCGGAGCACGGACACGGTAGTGGAATATCCTGCTCCAGATTTGTCGCCGGCGGACGCGGAAGACTATGTTCAGGTGCCCGAGGACCAGATACGGGTTGTTGTGCGGAAAGTTTTAGAGCGGCGGCGGGATATGATTCGTGATTTTGACACTCAATTCCGAAACCATCGATGGGCCGTCAATGTCTTTCAGGTGGATTCATCGGGACGAACCGGAAAGGTCGTTTGGCAAATTGGGAATCAAAGCGACGCAAGAAAATTCATTGCTCAAGGCATTCTTGCTTTTATCGGCGGCCGTCTCGTGCTTGTCGGAGAAACGGTCGACGAATTCCGAAGTCGCTTTCCCGCAGCAGTCCGCCGCACCGAGGTACGCCTGCCTGCGGGAGAAGCGCGAGATGATGCTGGATTATGTGTCACGGGGGATACGCTGCTTCCGATCGCAGGAAAGGTGGAAGGTGGACAATCGAAGGTGGACGAGAAAGCGATTGTGGATGTGACGGCGGGAGATTACGTGCTTTCCTTAAATGAGGAGACGAAACAAATTGAGCCGCGTCGTATCAACGCGCTGCTGGATATGGGAATCAAACCCGTTTACAAGCTCACAACCGCTTCCGGCCGTTCGATCAGGACGACGGCGAATCATCCGTATTTGGTTAAGGTCGAAGGTGGGAGGGGGAAGAGAAACGGAATGACGGAATGGATGAAGGTTTCGGAGCTCAGCGTTGGCGACGAGATCGCCGTGCCCAAAAGGATCCCGTCAAGATTTTCGATAGGCTTTGTCCCGCCGTTCCATGCGTTCCACGAAGACCGTGTTGCCCCTCAGGTAGAAGGAAACACGGTAGTCTCCGATACGGAAGCGGTGCGTGCTGGGAGGCAAGTTCACGAGCGGCTTCGCACGAACGAGGGGATTTGGAAGAAGGGCGTTATCAGCAGGTTTGTTGAGAATCCTTTGCTGGATTTCGTGAGGGAGAGATTTAAGATCTCTTTCGGCCCGGGGTGTCAGCTGAACCGAATACATACGGATCCTTATGCTGCGTCAAGCTTTTGCCGGACTTCTTCAAAGGGGATCCAGCCTTTCTTGTCGGCTTCTCTGACCGCTTTCTTCAGGGACACCACAAAGTCAGGGTTTGCTGGTAGTTTCGCTTCGATCGTGTCGATGAGCCACCCTGCCGGATTGACGGACGCGTCGTGGTACTCTTCGGTGGACAAGCGGTCCACCAGTCCTTCATCGATTTTAGACAAAATGTCTAACAAGGCAAACGTATCAAAAATAAATAGTTGGGGGACACCCTCCTTGTCAATCACCACTCCGGCTTTGGATCTACGCCCCAACTTGAAGATGGCCGCCGATACCATGTTTCGAAAAGGGACCAATCTTGCTGTTTTTCTTTTCGCGGGAATGTCCTTCATCGCCTACAAATATACCACACTCTCAACTCATCTGAGCAACCTGTTTTTGCCGAAAGCCTACGCAGAAGATGTGGTTCTAGAGCCTTCAAGCGTGTCTAACGTCCTCTGGGACCCTGTCCGATCGATTGAACTCGTGGGACTTGAACACGTCTACGACATCGAGGTCGACGGGACGCACAACTTTATCGGCAACGGCATTTTTGCGCATAACACGTACACGCAAGCCGCCCGCTCCGAAACGCGGAAGGGACCGACAAGATGGAAACCCCGCTGGGGTTTGAAAAGTATGTTCCTTGCACTTACGGTGGCGGCATTGATTTGGCCGGTTGCTCACTATGGACTCGAGTTTTATGCGTCAAAGAAGATCCAACAAAGGGCTCGCGGCGAGGCAAGCTGGACTGCGACAATAGCTGATTTAGAAAGCGGCCTCATGCTCACTCCTACACAGCGTTTTATTTCCGAGACTCTATCTCATCCAGAGGAACCGGCCGAGAAGCAATTAGCCGCATTGAGTGTGCTGCGCGATCTGGATTGGGAAGGGACGGGCAAGGTATCCAAAGAGTGGAAATATGCAGTCCTCCTTGGTGTCATTCGAAATAGTGAGTTTGATCTCCAAGTGCGGTATGCAGCGCTCATGGATTTTGACTTGCTGATTCCGGCTTCCCGCATAGATTTCTCGGAGGCTGATCTGAAAGCCATCCACGGCTTGGTTGACGTTCTAAAGAATGCCGGTGAGGAAGTTGGCAGGGAGTTCCTCCTGAATCATTTACGGCTTATTCTGAAGGATCTTCCCGGCGAGCCTTTGCCGGAGGTGAGCGAGGCTTTACAAAATCCAAGTATCCGCCCTGAGGTGCGGGATAAAGCGGAGTTACTGTTTTCCGCACTCCAGATGCGTGAGCCGCGTCTCATGATCGCTCAAAGTCACGAAGAAGCGGTTCAAGGAAGAACTAATCTCTTGGACATCGGCATTATCGGCTTTGGTGGAAAGGGTCTTGTTAATAGAGTTCACGATAGAATCCACGTCGGACTTATCGGCTTTAGTGGCAAGAACCTTTTTGAGCAGTTCAAAATCAGCTTTATCGACCTTCGTCCTCAGAATCGTTTCGACTTTTTCACTCAGTCCGTTCAGACCCTCTCCAAAGGTGCGGAATTGGCTTCGCAGGTCTTCCAGCACTACCGTGAACTCGCGCTCGCGATCATACTCAGGATTGTCTCGGAATTTCGGCATGGCATAACCCCCTCTGAAAAAGAGGTAGAAACCGTATCAAAATCAACCGGACTTGTCAAGAAGAATTTATATGATAATTTCAACAGAATATTGCGAATAATTCAAGAGGAGTCAGCAGCCCATCCCTTTTCCGCACGCCGTTCCGAGGCGCGAGCGGAGGGAGAAAGAAAAGTTTCACGGAGGAAGTTCGTTTTTAGTATGACCACCTTTTTAGGCGGCGTCCTCGGAGCCGTTCTTGGAATGGGAGCGGGTTACCAACATGATTATCGTCAGTATTATCGGTTCGAAGGGCTCCAGCAACGGCATCCAGAAGTTGCCGTTGATCACGTGAAGGATTATATCCACAGCCACGGCAATGCGGGCGACGAAGCCGTTGCAGTCCGCTCCATTGAAAGTGCATTGGACACGCTGGAATCTTTGAGTCCTTACGCTTATCGAGGAACTACAAGTCCAGGCCCCTATTTGCAGAGAATTACGGATAAAGCCAGGCCCGAAGATGTTGCTTCTGGAATTCATATCCGTTCTCTGGAATGGTATCATCCTCGGCCGTTAAAGATTGACTTGGAGTCAAGACCGCGCCATAAACTTACTGGAAGGCCTCTTACCGATGCCGAGCGCTGGCAGAATCTGTACTGGGAGATCCTGGATCATGCTGATGTTAATGTCCGCGACCTAGGCGGCGAAATCTTCGGCCCTTGGATTACCCTGGTTGAAAAAGTTTCTAAAGAACGGTTTCCACCAAGCCAACTCACCCCGGGCGAACAATTTGTGGCGGCACACTCTAATGACTTATTCAAATCTCAAAATCTCCGAAATTTAGTTCCAGGTTTCCAAACGCTGAGGCCTGCTCATCTTGCCGGCTATTTTTTCCTAAGGGGACATCCCGACGAATTTCCTCGTCGAGACCTTGAGGTTTATACCACCGCATTTCGTTTGGCTCAAGAGGACTTCATGGCATCGCAGTTGTTGACTTCTAAAACTCTCCCCATTTCTCAAGAGCCCATTAGTATCATTCGCGGTCATCCGGACATTGATGCTTTTATGCAAAACTTATTCACCCCACGGGAAAGCAGCAGGATTACCCCTCAATCGGTTATTACCGGCGGAATCATTGGGTTGATCGTCGGCGCTCTTTCAGGTGCCGGCGTCCAAAGGCTGAGACGAGCAGCGAAGCAACGAGTTTCCAAAACGACACAGGTCCCCCGTTCGGAGCTAAGACTCCCAGACCGCCAAGAGGATCAAAGAACACTGTCCCGGCGCACATTTTTATGGGCGGCACCTGCAGCGTTAGCTGCTGCAGCCATCGCTGGTATAACGGGTGATGTTATCTTTAAGAAACCGGAACAACCAATTCAAAAGCCGCAGAAAATAAAACAGCCGGATGCAAGAGAAGAGTTGATACAGGACGTCATCGGCATAAAAAAAGAATTAGATCATTTTCTTAATCAGATCGCAGAAGATTCTGTCATTACAGCAAATCCGCAATTCTTAAGCGCCGTGGAAGCATTCAGGAACGAAGATCATAGGCTTCTGGCTGGTCTTACCGAGGAGCAGCTTTTGGAGGCGCCGCTTGCAGGCTTTATGTGGAAGTTTGTCGGAGAAGGCGAAAATCGAATACTGGATCATCACATCTTGGTTAACGCCGAAGCTTTTAGGCGTCTTCTTATTGCCGCTGAAAGAAATCCGATTTATCGAGATGTCTTTATCGCGGTCGTTCTGAAGGAAGGCCATACCGTTGCGTACTATGTTGCAAACCAAGATTATTTGAGAGCCTACCAAGACTTAAAAGACCGATTTTCAAGCCTGACGGCCTTTGATGTGAGAAACGCGGAACATGTGGAGCTAGCTGAAAGGCTGGCTGTGATGCACCTTGAGGCTGAAACAGTGGGAATAAGAGTCGCACTAGATTACTTACAGAAAAAGAATATCGGCTCGGCAGGGTTGCGGAAAGTGGGCGAACCTGAAACAGATAGAGTTTTAAGTGCCGCTTTATTTCTGCTTTTCAAGCTATTGGATGTCTTCGAAACTAAATCAGGCGAAGCAAGAGAAATCGCTTTGAAAGTTGATTTCTTCAAAGATGAAGTTTATTTCGAGAACCCAAAGCTCGTCGAAGCCATTTTCCAAATTGCCATTGCCCGAGGCGTGGCGAGTTACGATGAAACGACCGGCGAAGTGCGGATGAGTGAAGAAGCCGCAATGGAATTTTTCAAGTTCCTCCAGGATCCGAAGTACCTCCCGCCGCGCCCCGAGGTAAGAGTTTCTCGAGCCACAGTGCCGTACGTGTTTCGCGTCATTGCGGGGATGCAAGCCAGCCAGATCCCTCGCCCGTCATTGCGAGGCCCGAAGGGCCGAAGCAATCTCGCGGGCTCGGGACAGGCTCCGCAATCTCGGATTCGCGAGATTGCTTCGGCAATGCTTGGCTCGCCGCCTCGCAATGACGATGTGGTTAGGACGCTAAACACGTACGCAGTGTCTGGACCACTTCCCACATTCGAAATCATCTCTGAAGAGGAAGCACGAGCCATCATTGCCAAATTTCCTCCGCGTTCGCCGATTTCGTGGTCAGTTCCTGATCTCCACGCGCCAATTTCTATTTCCTTGCGCTCCGAAGCACGGGGAATTGACTTGGGGATGATTCGAGCCTTGGCGTCTCATTTAAATTCCATCGAATCTCAATTAAAGGAGATCGAAGATCCTGTGGACGAATTGTTAGGATTGAGCTGATTGAGTGACGTACACCCTTTAGATATGAATGAGGTCCTCCATGATCACGGCTTGTTTGAGGAGGACGGTTACGGACTCTATCGACATTTCGATGAGGTTCAAACGTCGCTGGATCAAATCGAAGCGGAATTGGAAAAGGCGGATCAGATCATCGAAGATATATCCGTTTTGATTGTCTTGCTGAGCCATAAAGGGCAGGAAGTTTCTGATGAGTTGAAGCAAAAGATCCGCGACTCAGAACAAATTCTGACTCCTTTGCGTGACAAAAAAAATAATTTGCAAACTGATTTTGAAACTGCACGAGACACCATCAATGCTCACACGCACGTGGTGGAGCCGGAAACCATTGGCCGCCGTGCGGAGGTGCGAGGGAATGCAGGTCAGGATTCAATTTCTCAAGAAGCTGCGGCAGCGTTGTCAAGAGACTTCAGTCGGTTTGTGGAGTCGCTAGCAGACGATCCGGACTTTTATTTGCATATGAAAGAGGATGCAGTACTCTTTATGTCACGTCCAAAACGTTTTACTGTTCGAGATCCCGCACTGATTGGGGTCGAACACACATCTGGGCCGGATGGCGTTCGCGTATCGGCCATTCAAGTAAATCCAACGCTGATGCGTGTGATGTTGGACCATGCCAATGAACCGAGCGTCAAGCATTTCTTGGGCGGCGTGCTAATGAAGGAAATTGGAATTGTACGACTGATTCGGGAGTCGCCGCAGTTATTCGAAGTGTATCTTGAAGTCCAAAACCGCATTGCGGCGTTTCTAAGGTCCTTGCCCGCGGACAGCCAACTAGAAGTGCGATCCGATTCGGATCTGTATCGGGCACTTAGAATCTGGATGGCGACATGGCTTCACCGTGAGTATCTAACCCAAAAGGACACATTCGACTATTGGAGGCGTAAAAACTTTTTGCGTGACGAAAATTTTCAGCAACTTGCGCAGCATTCGGATATCACCCTCCGTTCTTATTTCAGTCGTCATACCGGCTGGGTGGAACAAAGTCAGGAGGATGAATATCTTGCCAAGCTCCGTTTCGTGACAGGTTTTACGCGTCATGTTCAGCTTTTTAGTCCGTTTAAGCGGTGGGCGCTCAAAACTATTTCAGACATGGAGATAGGCATTGACCACAAGAGAAAAGCCCAAGGTGTTCCCTCAGCGGGCGGCAAATTTGGTGATTACACAGGTCAAATTATGGATTTCTTGGTGGATCCATCCTATTACGACGTAACCGTTGCTCAGCTGCCGGACTTATCCCGCTCCGAAACGCGGGTGAGTAGAGATGCGGTCGAAGTGCTCGCGGCGGAGTTCATGCACAAGAAGCTGAATGCGGAAGTGGTCCGTGGAGAATTAAAGGGCGCGTTTGAGCTCGGCATTCCGGCTGCGGATCTATCAGATCAAGTGCGGACGGAGGCAAGAGGCCGGTTCCAAGATCACCGGGCAGAACTTTTGCGTCAGAGGGGTCATTTAAGCAGTTGGCTGGTTGAAGCCGCGATTGCTCATCACGTGAACCCAGTTGCACTGACGAACATGTTTGGCGGTTCCTACGCAATGCCTTTCCTTTCTTATGGCCAATACGACGCGGACGTGAGTGATTTGGCAAGAAGGGTGAACGCAATCGTTTGGGCAATGGAATGGGCTGAAACCACGCCGGAATTTAGCGAAGAGGCCGCCAAGCGCGCTGAGGAGCTCTATCAAGCGATTAAAACCGAGCTTGAGAGGGGAAGTGTCGCCGGTTTTCCAATTCCTGAGTGGCTGCTCAGTCTTGAAGGACAAGATCGGACCGAGGCCTTTCAAGCGCTCATCGAGGCCATTCGAAACGCTGTGCTGAATCACCCGAATCTCGAGCATGTTCTCTTAGGCGCGTCATCGGATCGAGCTGTTCATCATGAGTTAAGGAAAGCTTTCGGGCGCGCAGGCAATAAGGACTTTGGCTTTACCGACGAGATCCTCATCGGCGACTTGTCTCGTTTAACCGATCTTTACCCGCCGGACATCCTCGGAATCGGGACGGACGGTGCGGCGCTCAATCCCGGAGCCATCTCGTTTAGTCTTTACCGCTTCGGAAACGGAATGGAAATTCGTTCTCGCGGCGATACAAAACTCGGCGCGAAGTTCTTCATCGCCATGCTTGCGGCGTTGGCCTTAAGAGAGCAGGTGGACGATCTGATTGTGTTCCGCAATGGCACTGCTTACGTAAAAAACGAGGACGCGCTCAATGTCTTTGCGCTTGCCCTCCATATGCTGACCCAAGAGGCCGAAGCCGAAATCGCACGGCGAAGAGCCGCATAAGACGCGCGCCCAGAGCCGCTCGGTCCATCCTGCGAAGGAGGACGCAAGAGATTTTCCAATGGCCCGTACGTTTTTTGCTTTCCGGCCTACAAGTAGAGGAGCCATAAGAACGATAATTGTCCTTGAGGCGCGGGACAGGACACAATAGAATATGGCCTGCTTGTAACGATTTGTCAGATTTTGGCAAATATGGTATTATTGTGATATCTTTAAGGCAGATAAGGAGTTAAGGAAAATGCCTGTCAAGGGTTTCGAAAGAAGTCCATTGGATGTGTTGATGTCGTGTGAGGAGGGAAAATTCTACGCCCACTGCCTTCCATTCGATCTTTTGGCTGAAGGGGAAACCGAGAAAGAAGCAAGAATAAGGCTAGCCGAAATGATTTTTGAATATATCCGCTTTTACCTTGAGAAAAACATGGAACAGTTTATCTTTCGGCCTGCACCAATCAAGTATTGGGAAATTCTCAGGGCTGTGCGTGAGAAGAAACATTTCATTCCAAGCCTTCCTGTAGGATTGTTAGAGGTTTCATCTGCGAATCGAGTTCAAGCGTATTTGAATCCCGTTAATGCCCCTGCATGTGCCTGATCGTGACAAACCACTAAAGTACCGCGAACTGCGTTCAAAACTTCAGAAGAACGGTGTCGTTGAGGTAAAAAAGCGGGGCAAGGGCGCACATCGTATGTTTCTTAAGATCATAGAGGGAAGACCTGTCGTCGATTTTGTAACGTGTCATAGCGAAGGTCATGAAATAAGTAGAAAACTTGAGTTCTACAAATTTTCTCTCCCTCTCCCTCTCCCTCTCCCTCCTTTTTTAAGGAGGGAGAGGGAGAGTGAGGATAGAATCGGTCATTCTACCCCCTCACCTTTCCGCCACACAGCGCGGCGGATCCGCCACGTCCTATGGCGGATATCCTCTCCCCCTGAAAAAGGGGGGAGAGGAGAGTAGGAAAAGTGCAGAACTCAAGTAGAAGAGTTGTTCAGCACGTGCGGGAAAAGTTTCAAATCTCAATGGCGGATTTTTACACGTGAGCTAACGTATGGCGTTTCGCCTGAAACTCGCATCATTTTCACTCCTTCGTGAAGTACTTCCTCACATCGTGTCTTATCACGCTCTACAGTCTGATTTAATCATCAACCTATGAGGTTAACCAACGTTTGGTCGATCAGTTAATTTTGTTGAGTAACATGCAGCAGATGTTGGTGCCTGTCTCCATCTTTTAATCAAGTTCGCTCTGAAAGAGCCTTGACTTTTTTAGAGTACGGTCTAATAAGAAAAGAGAAGGTACCTGGCACCTTTTCTATGTTACTTACGCACCCTCTTACTGTTTGAGGATAACGAAAGGGCATGAAATGTTTTACCAAAAAGGGGACCCGCCACAAAACGCGGCGGGCAAGCTGACCTGTTTACCCGCCATGTACTTTGGCGGGTCCCCTTTTTTGCGGTGTTCCACCGTGCGTCGGAAATTGGTCCTAAGTCTTTTTTCGGCGCCTTAGTTTTTTGAGGAGTGCTGCGGCGGCTTGAGCTTCGGCTTCCTGCTTCGTTCGTCCCTCGCCTTTTGTCTCCGACCGTTTGACACTCACCCAGGCTGTGAACGAGCCGTCATCGTGCTGTTTCACTCGGTAGACGGGAAGTCGGCCGTATTTTTTTTGGACGAATTCTTGCAGTGAACTTTTCGGGTTGGGATCAAAGCGGAAGAGCTTCCTCCGGTCCAAATGGGGCTTAAAGCACTGGTCGAGGAACACCTCCGCTGCTTTTAAACCGCGGTCAAAATAGACCGCCGCCACGAGCGCTTCAAACGCATCTGCCATTATTTTTTCGTGAGCCGCATGAGACGGATTCCGCTCGTGATCGCCCATCCGCAGCGCATCCTTAAGGCGGATCGTGCATGCAATACGGGCGAGCAGCTTCCGGGAAACGAGAATGGAACGCATCCGGCTTAAAAGACCTTCATTGGCATCAGGGTAAAGCCGATAAAGTCTGGTTGCAATGAATAGGTTCAGGATGGAATCGCCAAGAAATTCCAGGCGCTGGAAGTTTTGAGACACTTCTTGCTGGGCATCTTGAGATGGGTAGGAGGGGTGTGTAAGAGCAGTCAGAAGGCTTTTTTTATTCCTAAAGGGACGTCCGATAAAACGTTCAAGTTGTCCGAATGAGGATTTATCCATGTTTTCAGAAAAATAGCTTCTTGCGTCGTAAATGTCAAGGTAAATTTTTCATAACCTATTCATTTGACAAAGGATAAGTGAATCCATATAATAAGCACTTTTCACCCTTTTTATCATTAACATGTTGACTTGTTCAGTTATTGGCGCGACGAGTTTTACCGGCGGGGAGCTTATCCGGATCCTCGCGCGCCATCCGTATGTTCAAATCGGGTGCTTGACGACACGTTCCGACGACGGGGGATACGCGCGGGATTTAGTTCCACTGTTAGGCAAGGAAAACACGCTCAAGACCGAAAAGTTCAACTTCAAAAAGGTTGCGCGCAACTCAGACGTTGTGTTTCTTACGTTGCCTCATACGCAAGCGATGAAAGTGGCTGGAGATTTCTATGATCGCGGCAAACTTGTGATCGATTTGTCTTCTGATTTTCGACTGAAACAGGTGCGTCTTTATGAGAAGTGGTACGGCGCGCATCACCCACGGAAGCAACTTCTGAAGAAAGCCGTCTACGGTCTTCCTGAGGTTTATCGCGATCAAATACGGAAGACGAACTTGATCGCGAATCCTGGCTGTTATCCAACCGGGGCGCTTTTAGGAATCTATCCGCTGGTTCGTCAGAAGGTAATCGAGCTTGACTCAATTGTGATTGATTCCAAGTCTGGCGTCAGCGGGGCAGGAAAAAAATTGTCGCCGGGGACGCAATTTTGCGAAGTGGCCGAAAATTTCGCAGCTTATAAGGTGAATCGACACCAGCATACGCCTGAGATTGAACAAGTGTTATCGGAAGCGGCGGACGAAAACGTTCAAGTCACATTTGTGCCGCACTTGCTTCCTGTGAACCGCGGCATTCTTTCGACGATTTACGTGAGACGAAAACCGAAAGTGAAAAAAGAGCGGCTCGTAAACGCTTTTCAAGAGTTGGCGGATGCAGAACCGTTTGTGAAATTTTTGGGCTGCGACCGATTCCCAGCCCTTCGGGATGTCCAGCACACAAATTTCTGCGACATTGGGATTTCAGTGGACGCCGACTCGGAACGAGTCATTGTGATTACTGCGATTGACAATTTGCTTAAAGGAGCGAGCGGTCAAGCGGTTCAGAATATGAACATACGTATGGGTTTTCCCGAGGACGCGGGACTGGTGGGGTAGTAGCTGGACCGTCATCCTGAGTCCCGCCTTTGGCGGGACGAAGGATCCCGCTTTGGATTCTTCGACCTTGCTTTGTATTGCCGTCTCAGAATGACGTACTTGTGTTAGGCGGCCTCAACGAAAGCAGCACACTAAGGTAGGTCACGTTTAAACGTGACCTACCTTAGTGTGCCTGGGCAGTTTTACGACGTCATGAGGTGGTGGTATCATGAAATTTAAGCTGCTTTCAAACGGAAGCGTAACGGATCCAAAGGGTTTTCGTGCGGCGGGCAAGTACTGCGGGATCAAACAAAGTTTTCGGAAGCTTGATCTTGCTTTGATTCAAAGCGAAGTGCCGGCGGTAAGCGGGGCGACATTTACGACGAATCGTGTCAAAGCGTGGCCGCTTCAATATGATCTTCGGATCGTGCACGGGGCGAGACACAGAGTCATTTTTGCCAACAGCGGTAATGCAAACTGTTTTAACGGGCGCGGGGGCAAGCGTGCTGTGTCCCGAACCCTGGATTTGCTGTCTAAGAAGTTGAAGGTTCCGAAGCGGGAAATTTTCGTCGCTTCTACTGGAATTATCGGAAAACCGTTTCCCATTAAGAAAATTGAGCGCGCGATTCCGACACTCATCGATAGTTTGTCGGCGGAGGGCGGGCATGACGCTGCGCGCGGGATTTTGACAACGGATACGGTGCCAAAAGAAATCGCGGTTCGCTTCACCGTGGACCATAAGCCGGTGACACTCGCCGCAATGGCAAAAGGCGCTGGAATGGTGAACCCAAATATGAATGCGGCTGGCGTATGGAATGAGAGGGTTCCGGCAAGACAAGCCACGATGCTTTGTTTTTTAACGACGGATCTTGCGATTTCCAAAAAAATCCTTCAGAAAGCAACATCAACTTCTGTCGGTCAAACGTTTAATCGATTGGTGATTGATAATGACCAGAGCACGAATGATATGGTGCTCATTTTGGCCAATGGGAAAGCAGGAAATCGAAGGATTTTTAAACGCGACGGGCGCTTTGACTTATTTCAGGAGGCACTGACCTACGTTTGTGCTTCGATCGCTCGTCTCCTCGCCAAAGATGGTGAAGGGGTCCAACATGTATGTGAAATTGTGGTGAAGGGCGCGCGGACTGCGAGTGAAGGACAAGATCTAGGGCGGCAGATTGCATCCTCTATGCTTTTTAAAACGATGTTGGCGGGCGAAGACCCCAACTGGGGCCGGTTGATGGGCTGCGTTGGTTCGAGCGGTGTTTCTTATTCGCCCGCACTGGATATTTCATTTGACGGCGTACCGGTGCTCTTGAATGGCCGGGGGCAGCTGCGAAAACGCAATCGGGTCCGGCAAATTCTTAAGAAGAAGGAATTCCGCCTCGAGGTGAATTTAAAGAAAGGAAAATTTTGCGACCGTTTTTTGGCTACCGATCTCACGAAATTCTACGTCTGGATTAACTCACGTTACTCGACCTAACATGATCGAACAGCTCGTCGAAAAAGCAAGTGTACTGATCGAAGCGCTGCCGTACATCAAGCGGTTTCGCGGGAAGGAAGTCTTGATCAAGTTTGGCGGTTCTGCCATGCTCGATCAAGAAGTGCGCGAAAATATTCTGCATGATCTCGTGTTTATGAACTATGTGGGCATTCGGCCGGTGTTGATCCACGGCGGCGGTCATGCGATTACCGAGAATCTAAAGAAGGCGGGGATAGAATCTCGATTTGTGTGCGGCCTTCGCGTGACGGACGAGGCCACGGTGAAAATCGTCGTCAAGACGCTGTCGGACCTCAATAAGAAGATGGTTCGTGATTTGAACCGGTTTGGCGCGCAAGCCGTTGGACTTTCTGGACATAATTCCAAAATCTTAAGCGTCGTGAAACATGATAAGGATGGCGACGTTGGTTTTGTGGGGGACGTGACAGCGGTGAATATCAGGCCGATACGGGAGCTCACGGTAGCGAACACGATTCCTGTGATTTATCCCGTTGGCATCGATGACAGGGGAGATACGTATAACGTGAATGCCGATGAAGCGGCTGCCAAAATAGCAGCCGCCATGAGTGTCCAGAAAATCATGATTCTCACCAATGTTCAGGGCATCATGAAAGATCCAAAGGATTCCAATTCGCTCATGCCCTCGCTTCATGTCGAGAAAGTGGATCAGTTGATTCGTGATCAAACCATTACCGCTGGGATGATTCCTAAGGTGAACGCGTGTACGTTCGCGCTGCGTGCTGATGTAGCCAAAGCGCACATTGTCGATGGTCGAATCAAACACGCGCTGCTCCTTGAAATTTTTACGGATCGCGGGATTGGTACGGAAATTGTGCTGTGAGGAGAGAACAGAGGTCAGAGGTCAGAGGTCAGAAGTCAGAGGTCAGAGGACAGAGGTCAGAGGACAGAGGTCTTCTGGTTTTTTCTGACTTCTGATTTCTGTCTTCTGACTTCTGTAATCTTACAACATGAATACTAAAGAAGTCGCTGATCTTTATGACCGCTATGTGTTGCCCACGTATCGAAAGTCTCCCCTGTGCATCGTGAAGGGGAAGGGCTCAAAAGTTTGGGACATCGAGGGGAAGGAGTATCTGGATTTTTTCCCCGGATGGGCCGTTTCGGGTTTGGGGCACTGCCACCCGAACGTGGTTCATGCGATTAAGCATCAGGTGCGGAAATTGCTGCATGTTCCAAACAATTATTACGGCTTAAAACAAGGGCAGCTGGCCGAAAAGATTATTGCCAAGTCTTTTCCCGGCCGCGTTTTCTTTTGTAACAGCGGTGCTGAAGCAATGGAAAGCGCGATTAAATTCGCGCGAAAATTCGGTTCACCGACCGGCCGGTATGAAATGGTCAGCATGGAGCGGTCTTTTCATGGCCGAACCCTTGCCACCGTTGCAGCAACAGGACAGGAGCGGATTCAGAAAGGTTTTGAACCGCTGCCGGAGGGCTTTAAACACGTTCCGCTTAATGATTTGGAAGCGCTTAAGAGAGCGGTGACGAACAAAACCGTGGCGATCGCACTAGAGTTAATCCAGGGCGAAGGTGGTATTAACGTCGCGGATCAGGCCTACGTTCGTGAGGTCCGCGCACTTTGTGACGAGAAGAATTTGCTTCTCATTTTTGATGAAGTGCAAACCGGAATAGGCCGTACCGGAAAGTGGTTTGCCTATCAGCATTACGGTGTGGAACCTGACTTGATGACACTCGCAAAGTCTTTGGGCAGCGGCGTTCCGATCGGCGCGCTCGTCGTGCATCGAAAAATAAAAGAGGACGTATTGACTCCGGGTTCGCACGCCTGTACCTATGGGGGCAATCCACTTGTCACGGCAGCGGCGTTGGCCGTCTTTAAAACAATCGAGAAAGAGAAATTGCTTCAAAATGTAGCGTTGATGGGTGATTATCTCCGGTCCAAACTGCTCGAGCTAAAGGCGAAATACTCTTTGATTAAAGAAGTCCGGGGGATCGGGCTCATGCTGGGTGTGGAACTCGATCGTCCTGGTGCAGCGATTGTCGATCGGTGCCGCGAGCGTGGGCTTTTAATCAACTGTACGCAGGAACGGGTGCTCCGGTTGCTGCCGGCGATTACGATTACGAAGCGCTTAATCGATCAAGGCGTTAGGATTCTGGACGGCGTGTTTGCATCGATCTAAATGAAACCGAAACATTTGATTAGTGCGTTTGATTTTGATGCGGCTGAGCTAAAGACCGTTTTTGGTCTTGCGAGGCGCGTGAAGCAGAATCCCGACGCGTATCGAAACCTCTTTCGTGGAAAAGCGATGGGCCTTATTTTCGAGAAGCCGTCGACGCGTACGTGGGTGTCTTTTGAAGTTGGTTTTTCCACGATGGGCGGCCACGTGATTTACTTAGGTCCTGGTGATATCAAATTAGGTGTTCGGGAAGAAGTCAGGGATGTCGCGCGCGTGCTTGCTCGTTACCTTGATTTGGTTGTCATGAGGACCTTTTCACACCGGCGCATCGTTGAGTTCGCACGATATTTTGAGAAGCCGGTGATCAACGGCTTAAGCGATCTCGAACATCCGTGTCAGGTGATTGGGGATTTCTTTACGATCGAAGAAGTATTGGGCTCCGTGGACGAGAAGAAAATTGCTTTTGTCGGCGACGGAAATAATGTGCTCAATTCACTCTTAGGTATTGCCGCGCGGTTGGGAGCTCAATTTAGTTTTGCAACGCCGAGAGAGCATCCGCCCGACAAAGCCATTTTTCGCCGTGCGCTGAATGACGCAAAAAAGACAAAGGCCGAGCTCGTGGCAACCCATTTGCCAGAGAAAGCCGTCGAAGGAGCTCAGATCGTTTACACCGATGTGTGGTTGAGCATGGGTGAAGAGACGAAAGCGGAGAAAATGAAAGCCTTTAAAGGATTCCAGGTCAATCGGGCGCTGATGAAAAGGGCTGGAAAAAATGCACGCCTGATGCATTGTCTTCCCGCCCATCGCGGTGAGGAAGTGACGAATGACGTGATGGAAGGGAAACAGTCGATCGTATTTGACCAGGCAGAAAACCGCCTCCACGTGCAAAAAGCAATCTTGATCTATCTCTTGGGTATGTCGGGACAAGTCCCCGCTGTGGTCGAGTAATGACTTCTTCTCGTCACTCTGTGGCCGTCGTCGCCTGGATTGCATCCTCGCAATGACGGATGCAGATGGCACCGGCAATTTGTGCTGAGTTGTTGCTCCCGGATGACGGTGAGTGAAATGGAACGGTGGAAAAAATGAAAAAAGTAGTTCTTGCGTACTCAGGCGGTTTAGATACTTCGTGTGCAGTTCGCTGGATCCGCGATACGTACAGCGCAGAGGTGATTTGTTTTTCTGCGTTTCTCGGTGAGGTCCAGGATCGGAAAGTCTTGACACAAAGGGCCCGTTCTGCCGGAGCTTCTAAAGTTTATATTGAGGATCTGAAAAAGGAGTTTGCGCACGATTTCGTCCGCCCGGCGCTTTGGGCTCATGCGAAATACGAAGGAAAATATTTCCTTGCGACCGCGCTCGGCCGGCCATTAATAGCGAAGCGGCTCGTACAAATTGCTGCGAAGGAACGGGCCGGTTGTGTGGCACATGGTTGTTCTGGAAAGGGAAACGACCAAGTGCGGGTCGAACTTGGCGTGCGGTCACTCAACTCAAAGCTCAAGATTTTGGCACCACTGCGGGAGTGGTCATTCAGTTCGCGCGAAGAGGAAATCGCATATGCGAAGAAGCACGGCATTTTGGTTTCTGCCACAAAGAAAAGTCCGTATTCGATTGACAAAAACATCTGGGGTGTTTCCATTGAAGCCGGTGTCTTAGAAGATCCTTGGCGGGAACCTCCCGAGGACGCTTATCGGATCACACGGCCGCCCGATCGAACGCCGAAAGCACCGTACTATTTGACAATCGACTTCACCGCCGGTATACCCGTTTCGCTGAATGGGAAACGTATGTCTCTCGTTCCACTCATCGAGCGATTGAATGCCCTCGGAGGCCGTTACGGTGCAGGCCGGATGGATCTCGTTGAAAATCGATTGGTCGGCATCAAATCGCGGGAGGTGTACGAAGCACCGGCGGCAACGATTTTGAATTTGGCGCATGAGGAGTTAGAGTCACTCGTCCTCGATCGGGAGTTGATGCACTATAAACGCCTGCTTTCCGAAAAGTACTCGGAGCTTGTCTATTACGGATTGTGGTTCACGCCGCTTCGGGAGGCGCTCGATCAATTTTTCGCCTCGTACCAAAATCGTGTGACGGGTTCGGTGCGGATGAAGCTCCAGTGTGGAAGCCTCGCGGTGGTCGGCCGCCGGTCTCCGCGTTCGCTTTATTCCGAGCGGCTCGCTACGTATTCAGCTCGAGATGAATTTGACCGGGCGGCGGCAGAAGGGTTCCTCAAAATTTGGGGACTGCCGTATGAGAAAAAAAGATGACGGCAAGCCAAGGCATCGTCATCCTGAAGGAGATCCGAAGCCGGCCTGTCGACAGGCTAGCGCAACGGCCCCGTCATTGCGAGGCAGAATCCCAAAGCAATGCCGAAGCAATCTCAGAACGTAGATTGCTTCGGCATTGCTTTGGGATTCTGCCTCGCAATGACGGGAGTAGGTCCTTCCGCCAAAAACACGGCGGACAAGTCGGCCTTGCTAGGTATTGCCGCCTCAGGATGACGGAAGAGTGAACAGGCACAGAGGAACGGCATGAAAAAGATGTGGGGTTCGCGGTTTAAATCTGACTTGCATGAGCTGGCAAAGAAGTTTTCTTATTCGCTGGGTGTGGACCATGAACTTTTGAATGCGGAGGTACAAACCAGTATCGCTCATGCCAAGATGCTCGGGAAGGTGAGTCTTATTTCCGAGAAAGATTCCCGTGCGCTCGTGAGCGGCCTCAGAGAAGTGCTGGGGACGCTTAGGCGCAGACAGGTCACCAGCGTCATGAACGAATATGAAGATATTCACACCTTGATTCAAGCAAGCCTTGAAAAAAAGATTGGCAGACTTGGAAGAAAACTTCATACCGCACGGTCGCGTAACGACCTTGTGTCGACGTCGATGAGAATTTACTTGAGGGGAAAAATCCAGGGGCTTTTCGAAGTGATCAATAAATTCCAAATGACTTTGGTGGTTCAAGCTGAAAAAAATCAAAAAGTCCTGATTCCGGGTTACACGCATCTCCAGCGGGCGCAGGTCGTCCTCCTCGCCCATCACTTGCTTGCCTATGTCGAGATGTTTGAGCGGGATAAGTCCCGGCTCCTGGATGCGAGAAAGCGTTTCAATGAGTGTCCGCTGGGTGCCGGTGCTTTGGCAGGTTCAAACCTTCCGGTAGATCGGCGTTATGTTGCGCAGCTATTGGGCTTTCAAAAACCGACCGCGAACAGCTTGGATTCGGTGAGCGACCGGGATTTTGTGATGGAAACCCTGTCCGCGATCGCAATTTTATTTACCCATCTTTCCAGGATCTGTGAGGACCTAATCCTGTGGAATTCGCAGGAGTTTGGATTTATTGAAGTGGACGACCAGTTTTCGACGGGATCGAGCTTGATGCCCCATAAGAAAAACCCGGACATCTTAGAACTGATTCGTGGGAAAACAGGGGAAGCATACGGAAATTTGGTCTCCGTCCTCACGACAATGAAAGGGCTTCCTCTGGCGTACAACCGTGATATGCAGGAGGACAAAAAACCGCTTTTTTCTTCGCTCCAGCTTGCGCAAGAAAGCCTTTCCGTTTTGGAAATGACGGTCCGAACGCTTTCGGTGAACGAGGCGAACTGCCTCAAAGCCTCGAAAGATAGTTTTCTCTTTGCGACGGATGTGCTTGAGTATTTGGTGAAAAAAAGCGTCCCGTTTCGGGAAGCGCACGAGATCGTCGGACGCTTGGTTCAGAAGGTGTCAGAGTCGCACAGCTCGTTAAGCGGTCTTCCTTTCGAAGTTTATCGAAAGCATTCTCGAGCTTTTCAGAAGGATGTGTATGAATTGTTCGATCCCCAGGTTTCCGTTTCGCGTAAGTGGCCGATCGGAAGCACAAGACCGGAATTGGTAACCAAGCAGATACGGGCGTGGAAGGGAAGGCTCAAGTTGGAAGCTTTGCGTTTCAAAAGAGCGCGGAGACGGAAACAGTCGTCATTCTGAGGCCCGCGGAGCGGGCCGAAGAATCCAGACCGGATCCTTCGGCAATGCTTTTGTGTGCTGCCTCAGGATGACGACTCTGGATGGAGGCATTCTTGCTATGATGCACGATTTTCATTACAAGAACCGCGAGCTTTACTGTGAATCTGTTCAAGTGAAAGATGTAGCAAGGAAAGTTGGAACCCCTTTCTACCTGTATAGTTACAAAACCCTCACGGAGCATTTGGAGAAGCTCGAGCGAGCTTTTCGTTCGATGAAGCCGCTCATTTGCTTCTCGATGAAGGCCAATTCGAACTTGGCGGTCTTGCGTTCTCTTGTCCGAAAAGGAGCCGGTCTTGATATCGTATCGGGCGGGGAATTATTCCGGGCGCGAAAAGCAGTTTGTCCGCCTGCTAGGCTCGTGTATGCGGGTGTTGGAAAAACGAACGAAGAAATTGAACAAGGAGTCCGCGTCGGCATTTTGCTGTTTAATGTGGAGTCTGTTCCAGAGCTCGAACAGATTCAGCACGTGGCGGGTAAGTTGAGGAAGAGGGTCAAAGTCTCATTGCGTGTGAATCCGGATGTAGATGCCGGAACGCATGAGCACATTGCCACGGGAAAGAGGGAATCTAAATTCGGGCTCGATTTGGACACGGCGTTTCGTGTGTTCCAAGGCAGTGATCGTTATCCTGATCTTGACCTATGTGGTATCCATGTCCACATCGGTTCGCAGATTGTTCGTGGAGGGCCGTTTCTGAAAGCCTTTCGTAAGGTAATGATTTTTATGACGCGCTTGGAAAAACAAGGCCGGAAAATTGAGTATCTTAATTTAGGCGGCGGGCTTGGGATCATTTATTCGGATGAGCAGCCTCAGACGGCCGATGAGTTTGCGAAGAGGATCTTACCTCTTTTCCGTGGACGGAAGCTCAAGATCATTCTCGAACCGGGAAGATTCATTGCGGGAAACAGTGGAATTTTTGTCACACGCACCCTGTATATTAAAAGAACGGCCGGCAGAAATTTCGCGATTGTGGACGGCGGAATGAATGACTTGATTCGTCCAGCTCTCTACGATTCCTACCACGAGATTTGGCCGCTCGTGGTGAACGGTACGGCTGCGAAGTACAAATATGACGTCGTGGGACCCATTTGCGAGAGCGGCGATTTTTTAGCGAGGAACCGTATGCTTCAAGAACTCGAGCCGGGCGACTTACTTGCATTTGCGAGTGCGGGCGCTTACGGCTTTACGATGTCTTCCAATTACAATGCACGGCCACGCGCCGCTGAAGTATTAGTGCAAGGCAGCCGTTTTGCGGTCGTCCGAAAGCGCGAGAAACATGCAGATTTGATTCGAGGAGAACACATTCCGAAGTGGGTGTGAACGGGACGGGTCGTCATTGCGAGGCGGAGTCCAAAAGCAATGCCGAAGCAATCTCAGAACGCCAGATTGCTTCGTCATCGCGTTGGAGCGCTTCCTCGCAATGACGGACGCAGGTGACATCGCGGGTGAGGGCAGGGCAATATGGCGTCAATCACGTTTCAGAAGATGGTCGCATCCGGAAACGATTTTATCGTGATCGATAACCGCAAGGGTGTGATTCGTGACCCGCGGGCTTTTTCAGCGGATGTGTGCCGCCCACATGTCCGTATCGGAGCCGATGGCGTGTTGCTCATCGAACCGTCCAAGTATTCCGACTTCTTCTTGAGGATCTTCAATGCCGATGGGTCAGAAGCGGAGGCTTGCGGCAATGGATTCCGATGTGTCGGTCTTTACGCGCACAGACGGTTAGGTTTTACGAAGGTGATGCGTATTGAAACCCTTTCAGGAGAAGTTGAGGTCGCAGTGAAGGAGAATATGATTCGTGTTAAGATGGCGGACCCGAAGGATTACCGTGAACCCGTCGTGCTTGCCGGTTTAGCGGCACCGATCACTGCATCTTTCATCAACACCGGCGTTCCTCACGCGGTCATTTTTACGGACAACGTGAGTTCGACTCCTGTTCATGAGTTGGGACGCGCGATTCGTTATCATGAACTATTTCAGCCGAATGGGACGAATGTCGACTTTGTCGAGGTGGGCGGCCAAAACTCCATTTCCGTCCGCACATATGAACGGGGCGTTGAAGCCGAAACGCTATCTTGTGGGACTGGCGCTACAGCTGGCGCTGTCGTCGCACATTTGACCAAGCGAGTCAGTGTTCCAGTCAAAGTAAAGACGAAAAGCGGCGAGGTGCTTCACGTAGACTTGGAAAACACGAACGGAAAAATTCGTAATGTTTATCTTGAAGGCGGAGCAGAATTTGTATTTGAAGGGAGAATTGGGGAATGGAACTGACGCGGGATAATCTAAAAGGGTCGATGGTAGCGCTTGTGACGCCGTTTCGTCATGGAAAAGTAGATGAACGGTCGCTCAAGCGGCTTCTTGATTTTCAGTTGTCCGGTGGGACGGACGTGATCGTGCCGTGTGGGACGACCGGAGAAGCATCGACATTGTCCTACGAAGAACATCGAGGAGTTATGTCTTTTGTCGTCGATTATGTGCGCGGACGGGTGCCGGTCATCTGCGGGGCAGGTTCTAATTCGACCGAAGAGGCGCTCGATCTCGTCCGTCACGCCAAAAAAAGCGGTGCGGATGGGGTGTTGGTGGTCACTCCCTATTACAACAGACCGACGCAGGAAGGTCTGTACCGCCATTATGAATTTTTGGCGAAAAAAGTGAATATTCCGATCATCCTTTACAATGTTCCGAGCCGAACCGGCGTTTCAATTGCTCCTGAGACGGTGGCGCGGCTTGCTAAGCTTCCCAACATCATAGGCATTAAAGAAGCAAGTGGAAGTTTGGAACAAGCAAGTAGAATTGTTGCCGCGTGTAATCTTGCGCTCATTTCCGGCGAGGACAGTTTGACTCTTCCGCTCCTTTCGATTGGGGCGACGGGAGTTATTTCTGTGGTGGCAAATGTTGTCCCAAAGCAAGTCCATGAAATGGTGGAAGCCTATTTAAGTGGATCGGTAGGGAGAGCAAAAAAACTCCATCACGAACTCTTTAGCCTTTCGAAAATCCTGTTTATCGAGACGAATCCGATTCCGGCGAAAACCGCCTTGGCCTTGATGGGAATGATTTCGGGCGAGTTAAGGCTCCCTCTTTGTGAGATGGGCACGGAAAATCGGAAGAAACTTGTCCAGCTCTTAAAACAGCGCAATCTTTTAAGGCGGTGACGCGGCAAGTAAAGTCTTTTTTTGTCGTTTGTGTAGCTCACGATCCTTCACATAGGCAGATTTGTGGGACCGCTCGTATAAGGATTATGACCGCTGGTGTTAATTTTCTTAGTTAAACTAGTCGTAAGTGACAGGCGGAGGATAAGTTATGACTTAAAATAATTCTATGATATGTTGAATTCCAGCTTTCTCTAAGTTATACTTTGACACCACTGAGGAAGCCATGCATTGGTACCGCAAATCTGGGTTAAGCCGGTCGATCAGTATTGTCACTCTCATTTGTTTTCTTCACTCCCAAATTCTATTTGCTAATCCTGATTCTTTGACTGCATCGAACCAGAGCTTACCTACCAAACCCATTCCTGGGCCTTCCCCCGAGCCAACGCTGCCTGCCCCGGCAAGCCTGGATGGCCTTAAACGTTCCAGCACTGCTTTCACAACAGGCGAGGACTTTTTCACTCCATCTCCTTTATCCGCCGTGGAAGCAAGTGAGCCCCAAGTCTCGCAGGGTGAGCAGATTTTTTACAATGCGGAGGGAGGGATTGATCGTTATCAATTCTCTGACCGATCCAGTATTCAATACGTTTCAAGCGAACCTTTTTCCATTCGCATCCTGTCCCCGGAGAATGATTCGCTTGAAGAAATCACTGTTCCCAAGCCGCCCGACTTAGATCTCAGCCGTGCCGTTCGATTAACTTTAGAGAACGGCCTTGAGGCTTATTCCATCGATGGCGAGCTGGTGGAGTTTCGCACCTCCACCGGCATCCACATCACGAATTTTGTCCTGAATGATCAAAATGACATTGTGGATGCGCTTTTGATTTATCCGGACCAAACCAAAGAGATCATCCGCCACAAAGTCCTTATTCGCCGCATCAGCCCGGGAATTATTGAGGATTTTCTCCCGGACGGGCGGGTGGTGAGGGAGATACAGTCGGAGGGCATCAGTTGGTACGGCTATGTCGATGGCAAGGATGGGAAAGTCACCGAAACCCGTGTGTTTGGGCCCGATGGCTCCAAAGTAACATACGATGTACTGGGTATGCTTCACGAGGTGGATGAGCCGGGGAAGCGGTATTTTGTATACGATCGTTGGAGTTTTAGGGACTGGCACCGCCTCGTTCTTGACGAAAAGCAATCCTTTGGTTTTGATCCCAAGACCCCCAAATGGTTGGTGATTGGAGATGACGGCCAAATCCTTCGCATGCGCCTGTGGGATGGGACCTTTGTTCGTTTTAAAAATGGGCAGGTTGCCCGGGTGCGGGATAAAACAGGCAAAGAGATTTCGGATTATGCCCCTGTCTTAGAAGACGGTTTTTTGAAGCGTCTTGTGGTAAGCCGCGGCGACGATCAATTGCAATACAACGGCCAGGGTTTTCTTGACAAGATCACAACTCCCGGAGGCACCGTCCATCGTGTTGCCGAAGATACGGACCAAGACGGCCAGATCACGGATGAAGAGATTCAGCTCATCTTTGAACTTCCGGACGGCAGCACACTCCTTCCATTGCCTGACATGATCGACACCCCAATGATTGATCCTGATGGCAAAATCCTCAACGGCATTCTTAAGACAAAGGAAGGCATTAAGCAGCGTATTGTAAGCGGCATGATGACAGGCTATGAGACCGTGGACGGGCGGTTTTATGAGGTCGATGGCAATGAGTTCAAGCTCAGCCGCTGGGTATTTGGCTCAGAACAAGGTCAGGCGGTGGTTCAATACAACACCGATGCTGAGATTGTGAGTCTGCAAGAGATCCTCTTTCCTGAGAGATACCGCCTTTACGGCATCCAGCAAGCCAAAACCGGTACCATCAGTGCCTATGTCGAAGAATCGTTAAATCCCTCTGAAGACGGCTGGAAGGAGAGGCATTTTAGGGAGGGCAGGCTCGTGAAGCTGGTGACCACTATAGGTGCAGAGATTTCCTACGATGCGACGGGACTGGCCAAGGAAGTGAAACTTAAAGAAGGTGAAAAGACAGTGGATTACGAAATTCTCTACCTTCGCAGCCCCGAAGGAAAACTTGAGGGCATTACATTTAACAATCCTTCTTCAAGTTACTCTTTTAATCACGATGGTGAGCTGCTTAAATTACTGAGCCATGGTTTTTACGCTGAACTGGAGCAAGGCTCTGTGAAGCGGCTTCTGAACCGCTTTGCTGAGGTCAATAGTCCCGAGTGGTCGCAAGACGGGAAATTGAACGGTGAGGTTGAGTTTCACGATGGTGTCACGCAAGTGATTCGGGACAGCGAACTCATTCAGAGCATTCGCCCGAGCAGCGCCAAGGTGAATTACACCGAGGGCCTTATTGACTCGGTTGAAATTAAAGGTGCGCTTTATGATTTAGTTTATGAAGAAAATGGACGAAATCTTCAGGCGGTCAAGGTTGGAATCCAAACCGATCAAGGCTACAAGGAATTTCCTTTTATTCCCTTTTTATTGGAACCCGAAACCTACTGGCCTCCTGCTCTTGAGGCCATCAATGCAGATCAGCCGGAGGTGACGGTGATTTCCGAGCTTCGCCAGATTCTTTTGGGCCGTCCGCTTCAAAATGCATTTCCGAACCGCTTTGAGATCGAATCCGAATTTGTAACGGGTGAAACCCTATTTTTGGCGCATCTTGTCCCAGACCCTGACCGAGGGGATGTGTATCAGATTTCAGGGGATTATTATCCCCAATGGGAGAATGTCTCTTTAAGGCAATCGGATGTGGATCAAGGGTTTATCGGCCGCGGCGTTGAAATGGGCAATGGTGGTTTTGCGGAAATGACGTCGAGCTTAACAGACATGAATGGGGACGGTCTTTTGGACCGGGTCTTTATCGAGAGGGGGAGGGGGTACTGGTGGGTGCAATTCGGCAATGGGCAGGGATTTGAAGACGCGGTGCCCTGGCTGGGTGTGTGGCGTGAGACGGAGGCCTCGGGCTCGCTTCGATTCTTTGATTCCGCTAATCCTTATGTTTTCGGAGATCTTGTGGATATGAACGGCGACAATCGACCGGACCGCGTGTTTAAAAAGCCCGGCAATGAACCAGTCTGGTATGTACAGCTTAACACAGGCTACGGCTTTTATGCCCCGGTGGCATGGGACACGAGAATTGATTTTGTCACCAATGGCCAGGACAGTGCTAAATATGCCCTTCGGGTTTGGGATGATACGCAAGGCACGAATCAGCCCCTCATCGCTGATTTAGTAGATCTTGATGGTGACGGCCTTCCTGACCGTGTCTTTCGTCCTCCGGCGGCTCCTTACAGCCGGTGGTTTTGGCAGAAGAATTTGGGGAACGGTTTTGATGGTACCCTGATTTGGGAGGGTGTGGATACGGGCTTTCATTCGGATGCCCAAAAGGCCGCCTCCCTTTCCTGGTATGAAAGTATTTCTAATAACAAGGAGCATCCATTGACTCGCCCCCTTACGGATTGGGCCCAAAACCACACGAGATTCCTTCAGCTTTTTGATCTCTGGCCTGGTGGTGATGAAGAATTCTGGTCTTTGGATGAAGACGCGGAGCCAATGGGGCAGCTACGGTTAAACTTCAGCGAGCCTGAAATGGTGCAGATCGCTCAGGGGATGGTGAATGCCCTGATTCATGCCGTTTTAAAAAGAAAATATCCTAGCCTTGTTTTTAATGATGCACGGGGTGAGCCCGTGCATTTCTTTGATCCCTCGATTTATCCTGTTCAAGGTCTGGCGCCGTCTGACATTGATGATTTAATGTTAAGAAGACTCGAGGAACTGGGTGATGAACACCTTGATGAAATCCATCGAGATGATTTTATCGCGTTATTCGTAACTGAGGCGAAAACCTCCCTGGAAGCCATCCTTAAGCCGCATCCTGAGCTTTCTTATTTGAAGGACCGGATTCCTTTTAATGAGGCCGGCCTGGTGGATGTTTGGAATTGGGTGAAGGAGATTCGTATCGCCCCTGTAACGGAAAATATCGTGAGGGCCCTGAACGAACTCGTAGCCGGAGTTTCGGATCTTGTGGACATCAATGGAGACGGCCTTTTAGACCGAATGGTGTTGAAGGAGGCGAATCTGCCCGGCGGGGAGAAGGTTTTTGAATGGTACGTGCAGTTCAACCATGGCGATGGATTTGAGCCCGCACAGTTGTGGGATGCGGCTGTGCGAATGCTTCCCGAATCTCCCAACGAATTGGCAGCGACGAGTCTTCTGCTGATCAGAGGTTCGGAAGGTTCAAGAGATATTTTAATGGATTTGGTCGATGTGACTGGCGATGGTCTTCCCGACAGGGTCAGTGTGGATCGGAATGATTATGAATTTCAAGCACAGAGCAGCTGGTGGGTGGAAGTCAATACCGGCAAGGCCTGTGCGGATGCCCCGGATGGTGAGCCGTGCGGCTTTCTTGCACCTGAGCGCTGGGATGGGATTTATGGTACCACGGGTAAAGAAACGGCCATTTCCCAGGATCATGAAATCTATAAGGCCGGCAATTCAGGGGAACAAAGTCAGACGGTGGATCTTCGGGACATGAACGCAGACGGAATCCCTGACCGAGTGATTTTCCGTGAAACTGAGGGCAAGTGGCTTGTGCAGATTGGGACCGGGCATGGGTTTTTGCCGGTCGAGGAGTTTCAGATCAAAGGCTTAAAAGCGCCGGCCACAGCATTCAACGCCTCACGATACAATTATTTGCATGCCTCCTTGAAGGTGAAGGGAAATGACGTACCGCCCGGCGAGGTCGAAGTCAAGCTCCTGGATGAGGGAGGCCAAGTCACCCAGTCCTGGGTGGTTGGAGGGCTCAGCACTGACTGGCAGGATTTTTATCTCGCGGTGGATCAGACAAAAGCCGGTGCCGCTGCAATAAAGATAGAGTCGATTCAACCATCAGGGGGAAGTGTCCCTGAAATCCTGGCGGAGGACATGACCTTCGTCTCCCTGCGTCCCCCGGCCACCAAAGACTGGCTTGACCGCATGCTGACTGAAGAAGATATCCTCTCCGAGATTCACTCCGAGCGCACCAAGACGCTTCAGGACATGCTGGGTTTTAAAGACGCCCAGGGGCCGATGGATTTCAACTGGCAGAAGCTTCTGGAAGCCCCGAGCGTGATTCATTTTGATCCCGAGACGAAGGAGATCAATGAGTTTCGTACTCTTTATGGCTCAAAAGCAGAAGTAAAAGATGGTGTCGTGACCAAAACCGAGCTTCCCGATCACACCGTGATTGTGTTTGAAAAAAGACCTGTCAATCCTAATCAGACAACCCAGACCGTCATTTTGCCCGATAGTCAAGGTACCCAGAGTGTTGATCTCGAATACGGCCGCATTCGCTCTGTGGCGAAGCCGGGTGAAAATCCTTTGCAATATTCCTATGAGTTCTGCTCGCAGGGGCACCCCGCCCCCTATTGCGGCGGGCTGGAAGACGGTACTGAAGTGACCGTGGTGAAGGATACAGTGACTGGAAAAATCGAACGCAATATCAATGGCCGGTTGATACAGCGTCAAGAGCCGAACGGGGTGGTAACGGATTATGAATACAACGAAGATGGCGAACTGATTCGCAGTGTCATTTCCTATAAAGGGAAGATTCTTCACACCTTTGAACACGGCCTGACGGGCGAGGGGAATAGAATCATCAAAACACAGGAAGGGGTGGTGGAGGAGTATTCCCCCGAAGGCCAGATTTTATTTCACACGACTCCTGAAGGCTATCGCTACGCCCACAGCTTTGGGCGCTCAAGAGCGGTTGAGACGTCGGAGTCCACCGAAACCATCACTTTACCTGACGGCAGCAAGATTAGCGTTACGATTCCCACCGTCAGTCTTGAGGAGAATCCCGAAGGCGAGGAGATTCATGAAGTGACGCTCGCGGGCTATGAGTCCAGCGCTGAATCGGTTGAGTACGGTGAGATTGAGCTTGTGAGCGAGGACCGGGAGGCGCGCAAGGTTTTGGGCCTGACCAGCGTTGCTTTAAGCGATGAGGCCGCAGGACAAAAAACGATTCTCAATTTCTCCCGCATACAGGAGCTTGAAGAGACGGACGAAGAGACAGGGCAGGTGACTCGAAGCTTAAGACCTCTTGATGCGATCGTCACTCATCCTGACGGTACGGTGACGGAGTTTAAAGACGGCAAGCCTTATTTGGTCAAGACCGCCTCCGGGCGGGAGGTCTTGATTCGTCCGGATCCGGGCACGGATTTACTGATCAATCCTGCGGAGTCTGCCCAATTTCATTTCAATGAGGCCAGAGCTTTTTGGGACTCTACAGTACTTCCCAACTGGGAGAAATTCCAGGCCCCGCCTACGCTGCCCATCCGGATGGAATATACCAAAGAGGAGGGCAAGCTTGTCACCAGGGAATTTGCCGAAGGGGTGGTAGAGCTTTATAACGACTCCGGCAAGATTCACGAGGTACTTGGCAGGGATGGTGAGCGCTTAATCCATTATTCCTATGATGCTGACGGCAATCCCATTCGTATTGATATGGAGGGTGCGAGGCGCAGGCTTGAGTCATCGGTATTAAAGGTCCAGGCCGAGCTGGCTGTAGAGAGATTTGAAGCCCTTGAGCGGGTGGAGGAGCGCAAGCAGGTCCTGGATCAGCAGATTGAGGCCCAGTATCTGGAGGCCAAAAGAAAGCTCCTGGCGCTGCTTGCTCAGATTCACGCCGCCAGGGAGCAGTTAGCCAATGTCCCGGCCCGCGGGAAAAAGATGAAGAATATGATCCGCGATGCCCAGCTTGAGATTGACAATGCCGAGAGCCAAGTCAATGAGGCCCTGGTGGATTTAGAGCGCCAATACCGTGAGGCCCTGGCCAAGGTAGATGATGAAGTGAAAAAGGCCAACGCGAGTATTGAGACTCAAACCAAGGATATCTCAGATCAAATCACACTTGAAAGCCAAAATGCCCAAGGGGCGATACTCCTGCAGGAAATATCCCCCATCGTTTCACACTGGTATCGCAAGCTCTTGGGCCAGGATCCGAATCAAAAGCAATACGGTGCGGTCCTTGCTAAAGCGGATTACAAAACTGGAACTTTTGATCTTGAAGGTCTAAAGAAGGAACTTTTGGAGGGTACGGAGAGAATGGCTCGGCAAAGCAAGATCAGGCTCATCAAAGCTGCGGTGGCTAATTATCTGCGCGCCTCTGTGGATGGGGAAAATTCCCAGGCCAGCCCTGAGGTCATTGAATTCATTGATTCTCTTGGCATTGAGCCTAAACATCGCATCCAGCTGACAATCGAAGAAGTCAACGCGATCATAAAACACTTAAACGAGAAGGCCGAATCGCTTCATTTCGGCCAATCGGCCTACTTGGCCCTTGAGGCCTTGCTTAAGGCCGAAGGGATTGAGTTCAATCGCACTGAGCTGGCCACGAGGCTGATACTGACCGACATATTGACCGGCACGATCACTCCCATTGAACAAGGGGATCTTGTGATCTCGCTTTATGCCCTCAGGAAGGTGGGGGAGCACTACAAGCTTAAGGCCTCCAATTACAAGATGACCTATGAGGTCTTGAGGGCGATGTATGAAAGCGAGTGTGGTCTTAAACTCGAAGGCTGCAAGCTTCGTGTGGTAGCCCATATCAACGGCAATCATTATGTGATTCTGACGGGGATTGAAATACGGCCCAAGACAGAGAGAAGGCCGAAGCAGGGTGAAGACGGGACATTCATACGCGATCAAGACGGGAAAATAATTTTTGAGGAAGTGGCCCTTTTAGATAAGGATGGCAATGCGCTGACTGAAGAACTGATTCGTTACATTGACCCCGGGGCAGGGCCTGAAGATGCCTTAAGCGAGGTTACGCTTTCGAAAGAGGAATTCTTGAGGACATGGATTGATCCGCGCCGCCCTGACGATGGCTTTGGTTATGTTCTTTCAGCACGCCCGCCGCCTGAGGCTGTAAGCGGCCAATACTCCCTCCTTTCTGTCCCCGAAGAACGATCCATACGCGGTGCCTTCTTTGCCTTTCTTATTGCCATCTTTATAGCCGTCATCAAGGCGGTTGTTGATGTAGTGATTGCCGTGGTGGTGGCTGTCAAAGCGCTTGTGGTTGCCCTGGTCAATGGTCTGGTTGAGATCTTCCAAGGCTTTGCGGGCTTTTTCAAAGAGCTCTTTACTGGCAATTTTCTTGGGGCCTTTAAGGCCGGCTTTGGGTCTCTTTGGGAAGGGCTTGGCATTATCGGCAATGGTTTTCAGGCGGCCTTTGGCTCTATTCACGGTGCTCTGCTTGCCGGCATTCAAGGCATTGCCGAGACGATTCCCTTATTTGGCCCTGTGCTTTCCACTTTGACCCAGACCTCAGCCTTTGCTAATCTCCTGAAGCTTAGTCTTATAGGGTTGACCCTGGACGGTGCAGGCAAATTGCTTGAGAAGCTCAGTCTCTCGCCTAAATTCATACAAACGATCTTTGCAGGCGGTAAGATTCTCATTGGCATCGGCATGCTGGCCACAGGCAATCCCATGGTCATTATGACAGCCATTGGGCTGACGGGCAGCGGTGTGACAGAAATATTAAGCCTGCACACGAAGCTATCGCCTGTGGTGGCAAGTGTGATCGGTATTGGCTTCTCAGCCCTCAGTGCCTTTGCAGCCGGCTATTTTGATCCCAAGCTCACAGGCATCGAAGTCCTCAAGAAAGCAGCCCCGTTTCTTGCGGCTGATCTTGCAGGCGTCGGCCTCTCTGCCCTCGGCAATCACCTCGGCCTGGATCCCCGCCTTATGGCACTCATCAATATCCCTGTTCGTGCCACCGTGCAAGGCCTTACCACCGGCCTTGTCAATCCAAATGGGGGCGGAGGACCTGGGGCCATATTTAAAGCCATTGAGGATTCGTTATTCAGTCGGGACACTTTGGCTGGTTTTGTATCTGTCGGTGCATCGATTCTTGAGGACGTTACAGGTATTCCAGCTATCGTCACGACAGCAGGATTTGCAGGTCTAACAGGAGGGATTCAGAGCGTTTTGAGAAAACAAGGGTTTTTTAAAGGAGTGGCCCAGGCGTATCAAGAATCTGTTCTTGAACTATTAGGTTTATCAGCCAGCCGGGAAGATCCCACGGATCCAAACTTCAAATTGCGTCAGCAGGCGCGCCTGGCTCGGGTCATCAATTTTGCTTCGGTCGTTCAACAGAATGGGATCACCAAGGCGTTAGAAACCTATGCGGCAAGTATTTTCTCCCGCAAGGGTGTGGAAGCGATTTTTGAGCGCGGAGGCATCGCGGATTTCATCTCGGACTCTGCTCAAGCGGTTAAGATCAGTAATCGCGACCTTATCGAAATCAAAGTGGGGAGTCAAGATTTCATTTACCTCGATCCCTCAACGGAAGATATTGAAATGATTCGGAAGGGCAACACACTTGTCTATGGGGAATTTGGTGTTGACGAGAACGGCAATTTCGGGCTTAAAAACGGCTATCATGAGCAACGCATATCGGATGACCGCATCATCCGACTGGATATTCAAGATGGCCTTTTAACAGAGGTTCATATTGATGTCGGCGGAACTCGGCAATTTACTGCCTATCCTTTACTGAAAGGGGGGACGTTACAAATTAACCCAGATGGGACCCCGCAGAATGGGCTGCTTTGGGATCATCAAGGCGGTGTTCTTTATGTGGTACGTGACGGTGTCATCATACACTACGCGGTTGAAGTCTTAAAAAGCCCGTTAAGTCAGCCTAGTTTCGATGATATTCTTCAATCAATGGTCGAGGAAGCAAATCGGAAAGGTGTGCCTCTCTCGCAGTACAAAATACTGGAAGCTGGTTCAAAACAGATGTATACAGGAGGAAAATACATCCCTTCCACCAAGGTGATTGGGTTTGAGGGGACCGTTACAAGCGTTACTCCTCGAGGGCAAAAGATAGAAGTCACGACGCGCGAAGGGATGCACGTTTTAGATGGCAAGTCTATTGACTTCATCGGTAATAATGAAACCATGGGCAAGGTCAGCGTATCATCCGGAGTCACTTACAATGCGGCAACGCCCTCCGTTTCAGGAGACCTGCAGCTATCTGCAGGAATTCAGACAAGAGGATCTGTCTTTGGATCGGGCAAGGCGTATCTGAGTGTAAAGGGCAAAGTGGAAGAGGTGTCGCAAATCAAACCCAGTGGAATTGCTGAGGCTGCAGGAGAAATTGGTATTCAAACTGAAGCGAGGATCGATTTTCTTAGAACGAAAGTACAGTCGTTTTATAAGTTTGGTACCGATGGTGAACCCAGCGTCGTCTTCCGCACACAGACCATCAATGAAATAACCGGTGCACTAAGCGAGCGAGAACTAGCAGTCAGTTTTAAAGAAAGAGATTCCCTTAAAAGCTATGTCCCTTCTGTAAGTGCCAACCTGATGCTTTTAGGAGACATCCTTAACGGTGAGCGCAGCCTATTGACCGAACAGGAACGTGAGGGTCTCAGCGCGTTTATCTCTGGCGAACTGCGGGCTACTGGGGCTGCTTTTGATCAAAGCACTGTCGATCGTCTAAGCAATGATTTTTTGTCCATCCTTCCCGATATGGCACAAGAGGCTAAAGCCGAAATGCCGGTCCTTTTGATACGAGCTGGAATAATGCCTGATATTCAAGAGATTGCGATGGATTCGACCCTTTCTGAGCAAGATATTGAACGCATGCAAGATTGGTTAGAGGAAAACATGACTTCGTTAATAGAGAATCAGCGATGAAAAGGCAGTTCCCCTTTCCTTTTTTTGCGCCCCGCGCTTTTTCATCCTCGCTTCTTGTGGAAGCACTATTTCGCCCGCTGCTTGGAGTGCCGGCCGCGCAATGACGGAGACATAGATCAATGACAAAACAGCCTATTAAAATCATTGTGGGTGGAGCGGGAGGACGAATGGGTAGGACCATTCTTGCCCTTGCACATCGGGATCCGGCGCTACGTATCGCCGGCGCGTTTGAGCGTTCGGATCATCCTGTGGTTGGCCGCGATGTCGGAGAGTTGATCGGAACTGAGCCCGTCAACGTCCCCGTGCACCCTGATCTTCGGGAATGCGTTCGGCTCGGACAGGTCGTGATCGACTTTACCCATCCGGCGGCGGTTCCCCAACACCTCGAGATTGCCCTACAGGCAAGGCGTGCGATGGTCATAGGCACAACGGGTCTTACGAAATCATTTCGTGTTAAGCTGCGCCTGGCGGGACGTAAAATTGCAATCGTTCAAGCACCCAATATGAGTTTGGGTGTGAATCTCCTTTTTCAGCTCGTCTCTTTCGTGAGTGCCCGTCTCGATCAGCGCTATGACGTAGAAATCGTCGAGGAGCACCACCGGCATAAAAAGGATGCGCCGAGCGGCACCGCAATTGAGATGGCGAATTTGGCAGCGAAAGCACGGCAAATTAATCTAGCAAGAAATGCCGTCTTTGGCCGAAAAGGATTAATAGGCGAAAGGAAGTCCGGTACGATCGGCATCCACGCGATCCGTGGGGGTGATACCGTCGGCCGCCATACCATTTTGTTTCTTGCGGATGGAGAGCGGCTTCGCCTCACGCACGAAGCGTCATCGCGGGAGGCTTTTGGTTACGGCGCCTTAATCGCCGCGAAATTTATTGTGAAAAAAAAGAGCGGTTTGTACAACATGCGGCAGGTGTTGGGTTTGTAAACGTGTGCGCTGTTCTTATAGCTGGCACTTATCATGACCGTCTCGGTTAAAGCCTTCGTTTCGATTTTTACGATCGCCCACCTTCTCGCGATTCATGTGCCGTTTGCGCGAGCTCAAGCCTCCCAAGAGCCGCCGGTTAATTTTCTCTTTCGCGACACCTTTTATGCCCCTCCCGCCTTAAAGCTCAAGTACGACGTCTACGAAACGGTTGGTTTTTTGCTTGTTCGCGACAACACACGCGGCCGTAATTCCGAATTTGCCGTGGTCACCAATTTTGAGGATCCCGTATTAGAAAGCCGCGTCCTCAAAAACATCCGCTCGATCGACGAAGCAAATTTGTTTCTCGATAAGAATGCGAGAAAGATATTTTTTGAGCGGATTCCGATCAAAGAATTGCCGCTCATTGCCAAAGACGGCACACTCGCCCCCCGCTTTTGGGTTGGGCAACGAGCTTTTGATTCTTTGGAGGGAGCGAAGGCGAAGATTGTAGAAGTAAAAGCCGCCATTGAAGCTGGTGGAGGTGCCTTTGACCGGGCGCTCGAGCTTGTGACCGAATACTTTCCTGAGGAACCCGCCCCGACGCCTGAAGAAATTCGCGCCAACTTTATCGCTGAAGAAGAACTCGCGCTCAAGATGTTGGACTGGCTGGATGTCGGTGAACGGCCGTTTGGAGTTCTGAGCGGGACCGCTCTGAGTGAGAGAATTCTGTGGCAAGCTTTCGGCGAGACGAGCTACCGGTTTACGAACTTCGACGCGCCCGCATTTAACTCCCAAGTCGGTTTTTGGACGAACCGGCTTGTCTTTAAAGGGATCCGCTTTATTGGAGAGCCGACGATTGATCCTTATGTGGAAGCGACGATGGCACTCGAGTCGAATGGAAAAAATTTTCCAAGCCACTTGGATTTAATTGCGGGACTTGAATACCGGCCGTTTGGCCGTGTGGCTTATTTTTACAACTACAATATCGACGGACTCCAGGTGCTCAATTTTATGCGCAACTGGCGGTTCTTCATTCAATATATGGAACGGAAAAATCTGACGGACGAGATTACCGGAAGCCGCGACACGGATCTGTGGGTAGGCGGCGACATCTTTTACGAGTGGGGCCTCGACCTCAATCCGCCGTCCTGGATCGAAACCCCGCGCGATCAGGTTTCGGATTGGATCCGGGACTTCGTTTGGGGTGAATATTTCGGAAGCTATCGATTTCAGCGAAGTGATTTTTCTTCGATCGATTCATTTAATTCGTGGATTTTAAATTCTTCCGTCATTCTCGGTCTCAAATGGCCGACGTTCCAGTTGCCTAAGAATCCGATCAATGACGAGCTCACCTTGATGCCTTATCTCCGCGTGGATCATATTGCGAACCGCAATCGAGTCGGGATTTTTTCTCAGAACCGGTTTCTCGCGATCGCCGGTATCCGATGGATGCCGTTTCGAAGCTACCAATTCCAGAACAACGAGTGGTTATTCCTCACGAAAATATTTGCCGAGTACGTTGGCATCGGCGGGGCTCAGTATCCCCTTGCGAAAGAGCCGGCCAATAAGCCCAGCCACGACTGGTTCATCGGCATTAAAACATCGTACAAGCGGTTTTAGGATGAGAGACGCTAAGCAAGTCAACGAGCGCCTTTTGAGAGATGTTTAGCGTCAATCCCTTCCCCCCTTGTTCGCCACAAGGCGTTGGCGGAATCCGTCCCAAAACGCTTTGTGGACGAATCTCGCCGCGTTTTGTGGCGGATGGGGGAAGGTTTCCGCCAAAGGACGTGGCGGATCCGCCAAGACGTGTGGCGGAAGGATGGGGGGTCATCAAAAAAACACCCCCCACCTTCTCACTTGGGATATGTCCTCCCCCGCAGGGGGGGAGGAGAAATCGCGAGACAGACACCCGGCGGAGCGCGAAACAACAGCAGCTGATTGCCACGTCGCTGGTTTTCGTGATCATGTTTGCTTGCGTCGCGCCTGCTTGGGCGATTGTCGAAGATGGTTTGAGAAATGTTTTGGGGAATCCGGGTTTTGAACAACCATTAGGGAGCAACGTGGGTGATGTTCTTGGAGACGGCATCTTTCGTCCCAATTGGGACAACACACCGGGCCGCGGCATTTTCAGAGGGACGAGTGCCGGCAATAGTGGGCCGGTCACTCCACGTTCGGGTTCCAACGTGTTGCTTTTGGATGAAGCCGGGCTTGCGGCAGCATCCAATATTTTTACTTTTCAGTCGTTTAAGATATCTGATGTCGGCGACGGTGTTTTTGTTTCGTTTAGCGCCTATGCCTTGTTGGCTGAAGTAGACGGTGGAGCTGCTAATGATGGAGCTCGGCTTAAGATTGAATTTAAGAACGCACAAGGAACTCTCCTTTCGCAATTCAATACGGGTAGTCAAATAGAAAATGCGGTGACCGACCCGGATGTGTTTAGGCTATATACCGTGAGTGCCACTGCTCCAGCGGGGACAAGGGAAGTTGTCTTTACGCTGGAGATTAACGACCCGGAAGGTGGTGGAGCTACGACTGTGGCGTTTGATGATGCGGTTGGAACCATTTCGAGATACCCGATCGTGATCGACACTTCAGCTTCAAAGCCGCGGGTGACGAAAGGCGGGGCCACCTTTATCAGCAGCCGGATCAAAAACGTCTCCGCAGAAACTCGGAGTAATTTAGAACTGGTTGCGACCATACCGGAAGGTTTTACTTTCATTGATTCAGCGTCACGGTTGGACGGAGTGGCGGTTAATTCCAGAGAAGGGTCTCGCATTTTTTCAATCGGGAGCATTAATTCGGGTGAGAATCGGAAACTCGGTTTTCTTTTAGCCGCGTCGAGCGGTCTAGAAGTGGGAAAAAGATATGAAGTGTCTTTTTTTGTGCGTGAAACGACAGGAACCGTCCGCTCCGCGACGAAGCGGATCATTTTAACTGTCGTGGCAGACCCGGTTTTTGACGAAGGAATCACCGTTGGAAAAGTTTATGACGACCAAAATGAAAACGCCGTGCAGGACGAAGGAGAACATGGCATACCCGGCGTGAAACTAGCGACGGAAGAAGGAATTGTCGTCGTGACCGATCCTTACGGGCGTTATCACATTCCGGCCGTTAAGCCTGGCCGACACGTTGTCAAGATCGATGGACATACGCTCCCGCAAGCAACGAAATTCATCACCGAGGAATCGGTCTTAGTTAAAAACACAGAAGGGATGTTGAACGTCGTCAATTTTGCGGTGAAACTTCCAGAACCCCAAATCCCAAGGCAATATCGAGATCAACTGAACGTTCTCATTACCCAAGGCGTTGACTTGGCAAAGCCCGAGCTTTCCATAAAGCTCGAACCGGATGTGCTTCGAATGGGTATTGGTTTTTTTGAGAAAGATCCAGTGTTTAAGGTGAGGACCAATTACGCGGATCTCGTTTCTGGATGGCGGATGGAAATCAGAGATCAATTCGGGGACGAAGTGTGGACCGGATACGGTCTTGGTCCACCGCCCATTGAGGCTCCGTGGAACGGCCAGACCACTCAACAAGAAGCCGTGGAGAGCGGCACCTATTCCTACCGCTTGATTGTGCGTGACTCCGAAGGACGGGAAGACTGGACACCTCTTCAATACTTTCGGGTGGTAAGCAAACTTGATTCGCACGCGGCCGATGAGCCTAAAATTGATGTTCCGTCAGTAGGCAACATGTCGATTGACCGTGATGGAAAGCGAAGTATTCCCATGGTTGCAAAGCCGAAGGTTTTGGTGCGGGGAAAAACGGTTCCGTGGAATACAGTTGCTGTGAACGGGGAGTCCATTGGAGTCAATTTGGATGGGACGTTTCAGACCGAGTTCTATGCGCCGCCCGGGAATCAATCGATTATCGTGACAACGACGGATCCGGAAGGGAATTCGCTTTCCCATCAAGAAGAGGTGGCACTTAAGGAAAGCTACTTTTTTATGGTAGGGCTTGGGGAGGAGGAGCTTGGCGCCAATTTTGGCCGTGGAAATTTGGAAGTAGTTGGGCGTGACGACCGTTTTGAGCACGGCTTTTATGAAGACGGCCGGCTCGCATTTTATTTAAAAGGGAAGATCAAAGGCAAGTTTCTTGTCACGGGCCGTTATGACACGGACGATCCGAGACGGGAACTTTTCACGAATCTGGATCCCGATCTTTATTATCCGGTTTATGGAGATGACTCTGAAATTAGTTACGATGCCTATGACACGAAACAGCGTTTTTACGTCTTGGCGGAGATGGACCGGTCGTTTGCGAAATGGGGAAGCTTTCATACGGATTTTAGAGACACTGAGCTTTCGACCCACAGCCGGACCTTTTCAGGCCTCAAGCTTCATTACGAAACACTTTCGACAACGCGTTACGGCGATGCCAAGCGCGGCTTTGCGGTTTACAGCGCAGATGTGGATCAACTTGCGGATCACAACGAGTTTTTGGGCGCCGGAGGATCGCGCTATTATTTGCGGAATAAAAATGTGATTGAAGGGAGTGAGAAAGTTCGCTTGGAGCTGCGGGATAAAATCCAAGGCATGACGATCGCGAGCCGAGATCTTATCTACGGAACGGATTATGAGATCGATTATGACGGAGGCAGGATCATTTTAACAACGCCGCTTTTTTCCACCGCGGGTTTTAGTGACTGGACTGTATCAGATGACATCCGCAGCGGAGGTGAAAACTATTTGATTGTGGACTACGAGTTTGATCCTCAGGGATCTACGGAGGACCGGAACAACGGGATCCGCGGATTTATGCATCTTGGGGATCATTTGCGGGTGGGAGGAACTGCGGTAGAGGATCGGCGCCCGGGCGGGGATTATGATCTGAGGGGCGTAGACCTCGTTGGAAAGTTTGGCCGGAATACCAAAGTTGTAGCCGAATACGCAAGAACCGAACGGCGTACGATACGAAACGCGATTTCTTTTGACAGCGGGATTACGTTTACCGATGTGCAAACGGGAAACACGTGGATTAAAAAAGCGAACCGTCTCTTTGATGACGCCTATCTCATCAAGGCTCAAACGAAATTGAAAACGGATACGGAAGTTTCTGGATATGTCGAGGAAGTTCACCCCGGCTTTTCTAATGCAGATTTAATTCGTCAGGCAGGAACGCGGAAGACAGGTGTCGAAGTGAATCAAAGCGCGGGGGAGCACGTCGAGCTTCGTTACCGGTATGATACGCAAAAGTCAACGGATCCCGAGAACCGGTCGACTGTTTTTGTGACCAGTCCGGAAGAAGGCAGAATTCACAGTGCCCAATTGAAAGCCGAGTACGACCACTATCTCGTCACGACAGAATATCGAAATCAGAATGTTGATATTTATCCCGCGTCTACCCGGAGTCTGACCACCGCGTTGGATGACGTCCAGTTTAAGAACGCAGTCGGCGTTAAAGCAGGGTATCGTGTGACCGAAGACATCATGCCTTATGTGAGAGCCCAGGTTGCGTCTGGGGCTGCGAACCAGCAGTTTGGAGGCGGCGTTCAGGCAAAGGTAATGGACGGGAAAGGGACAGTGCAGCTTGAACAGATGGTGGGGAACGTCGGTGATTCAACCAAGCTTTCATTTGATGTGCCGACGTCGGAGACGAATAAAGCTTATGCGACCTTGAGCTCTGGACCCAGTGTGGAAGGGCGCGACCGTGTGATGAATACGACGATCGGCAGTTCGACCCAGGTGAATTCAAAGAGCCGTTTTTATAGTGAACGGGACTATTCCAGTTATCGCAAAGGGGAGCGTGAGGCGTCCATTCTCGGTTATGATCGGAAGCTCAGCGATCGCTGGCGCGTGGGCGGGAGTTTTGAACGAAGTTATCTTCGTGACATTACAGCAGTGAATTCGCATCGGAACAGCGCAGCGGCAGAGGTGAGTTATTTGGACCGAGACGTGTTGAAGTTGATTAGTCGGTATGAATTCCGATACGATCAGGGCGTTGAGGACCGAATTCACTGGCTGTTTCGTGATACGTTGGACTGGAAGATAAGTGATGTCGTCCGTTTTTCAGCGAGATTTAATCGTTCCGATACGAACCGTTTTACAGACTGGAGCTTTCGAACCGACGCTGCTTTCACAGAGCTTAACGTAGGGCTTGCCTATCGACCGATTCTGGACAATCAATTTAATATCTTGACGCGTTACACGTGGCTTACTGAAAAAGGAGCGCAAAGCCAATTCAATACGCCCGATATCTTCGGAATCGAAGTGGATGAATCAGCCCATCTCTTTGCGCTTGAATTTGGCTATGCCGCTCTTCCGCCTTATGTCGACCTGGTTGAGAAATTGGCGTACCGAAGGACCTCGCTCGAGGCCGAAGGGGATGCGTTTTACATTGGCAATTTCCTGTGGGTGAATCGGTTTAATTTCCACGTCATCCGGAAATGGGACTTCGTTTTTGAGTACCGGATGCTTTGGGGCTTTGAGCTTTTAGAAGACTTGAAGCAGGGAGTGCTTCTCGAGCTTGACCGCGAGATTTTGGACTATGTCCGTTTGGGCGTGGGCTACAACTTCACACACTTTGATGATGACTTGCGATTCGTGAACGATTACTCCCGCCACGGTTTTTTCACCCGCCTGAGCGGGAAATTTTAGTTGTTTGCCGGAATGCTTTTCGTTAGAATTCATTTGAGATGAGCAAACGTCCGAGGAAGCATTTTCTGACGGTGAGTATTACTGCTTTGGCCTTCGCTTTCACAACAGGCTGCGCTTTCCTCACATCTCCGGTATCTGAGCCTCCTCGTTACGATCAGGTGCTCGTTTACGACCGGCCTTACGATTACACCTATTTGAAGACGGTTGAAGCACTGGATAAATTTCCAAATTGGATTTTGGAGGAGACAGAGAAAGAAACGGGATTGCTTGTATTGAGAAATACCCAATTTGGCCACCTCTTTGACCGGGATAAAGAGGTAGCCCGTTTTCGAGTCAGGCGGGTCGGTCCGCGCCAAACATCGGTTGCACTAGAGCCGGATTCACAAGCGCTCAGGCAAGGAGGAGAGTTTCTAAGTCGCATTGATGCCACGATCGCGCAAGCCGCGGTGGCGGAAAAAGCTATGGCACATAGCGAGTAGGTCACGAAAGCAGTACCTTAGTTTACAGACCTTAAAAGCAGCGAAAAACACAAAAAAGGTGCCAGGCACCAAAAAGGGGACAGGCAGAGAAGTATAGCCCGTCCCCTTTTTGGTGCCTGGCACCTTGTCTGTTCTTGTCTGTTTCTAAAGGGGCGCGAGTTT
>MHFT01000028.1:38155-42530 GCA_001804315.1 Omnitrophica bacterium RIFCSPLOWO2_12_FULL_50_11 | reverse complement strand
GGGAGAAGGTTAGGTTGAGGGGGTAGAGTGGCCGCTTACCCCTCACCCTGCCCTCTCCCCAGAGGGGAGAGGGGAAAAGTGCCAAACTCGACTAAAGGGGAAGAAACGGGATAGCGAAATAGTGTGATGGAATGAAGGAAGCCATTGTCCTTAAAAACGTTCGAACACACAATCTAAAAGGCATCGACGTGACCATTCCGCACCGATCCCTCGTCGTGATCACTGGTGTGAGTGGTTCGGGAAAGTCTTCACTGGCCTTTGACACGCTTTACGCGGAAGGGCGCCGGCGCTACGTGGAATCCCTTTCCTCATACGCGCGCCAATTTCTGGAGCGGATCGAAAAACCAGACGTGGATTCGGTCTGCGGCATTTTGCCAGCAATTGCTATTGAGGCTAAGAATGTGATTACGAATGCGCGTTCGACCGTTGGAACACAAACGGAGTTAAACGACTATTTAAGGCTCCTTTTCGCCCGCATCGGCAAGACGTACTGCACCTCGTGCCAGGAGCAAGTGGAGCCGGATACATCCGTTCGGATCGCAGAAAAAATCGGCGCGGAATTAAAAGGCCAAAGCCTATCCATTGCCTTTCCTTTGTTCGTGGGAGGTAAGACGAAAACCTTTTTCAGCCAGATGCACGAAGAATTCGAGCGTCAAGGCTTTTTACATTTTTTTGTTTCGCGTAAGCCCGCCGAACTAAGCGAACTGCACAAGAAATTGACGAAAGCAGTCGATCAAATTTTGGTCGTGGTGGACCGATTAGAACCAAGCGATGCGAACCGCAGTCGCTTCATCGAATCGCTTGAAACGGCGCTCGGGTTCGGCCGTGGAAAAGTCTCGGTGGTCTCTACGGCAGGGGGTGTGTTTACCGAGCGCAAATTTTCGAATCGGTTTCACTGTGCCCGTTGTGATCGTGACTACCGTGAACCTACTCCTAATGCTTTTTCCTTTAACAGTCCCCTCGGCGCGTGTCCGGACTGCCAAGGGTTCGGCCGTGTGATTACGGTGGACTGGAATTTAGTGGTGCCCAATCCAAATCTTTCGATTGAGGATGGTGCGATTGAGCCGTGGACGAAGCCGAGTGCGAAGTGGGAGTTTCGGCAGCTCAAAAATTTTTGCGCGAACCGCGACATCCCGATCAAAAAGCCTTTTTCGATGCTCAGCGCCCAACACCGAAAATGGATTTTGGAGGGCGGGGTCGGTGACGAGTACTTCAGCGTTCAGGATTTTTTTGACTACTTGCAGAAGAAAACCTACAAAATGCACGTGCGAATTTTATTAAGCAAGTACCGCGGATACGTCACTTGCTCGCGATGCGGCGGGACTCGTCTCAAACCCGAAGCACTCGCCGTCCGAGTGAATCGGAAGAACATCGCCGAGTTAAGCGCGATGGATCTTGCAACGCTGAGGGAATTTTTCGAGTCGCTTCCTCTTTCAGAGCACGACTGTGCCGTTGCCAAGCCGGTTCTTAGCGAAATTCGGAATCGTTTATCGTTCTTAATGGAAGTGGGTCTCGGTTACCTTACCCTCGACCGGCTCTCGAGGACTTTATCCGGCGGGGAGTCGCAGCGCATTCGGCTCGCTGCGTCTTTGGGTTCCGCACTTGTGGATACGCTCTACGTGTTGGATGAACCGAGTGTCGGATTGCATGACAGGGACAACGTACTGCTCATTCGTTTGCTTAAGAAGTTGAAGGATTTGGGAAATACGGTGGTGGTGGTGGAGCATGACCGAACGATGATTAAAGCCGCTGACGAGGTGATTGACTTGGGACCTTTGGGGGGTGAACAAGGTGGAAAGGTAGTCTTTTCAGGGCCCTTCTCCAGTTTGTTATCCGTCAGAGATTCGCACACAGCACGCTATTTTAGAGGCGAACTTGCTATCCAGCGCAATGGCGGGAAAGGTGCTGGTTGCTTTACCTTTGAGGAGGCGATTCACGTTCATAAAGCTTCGGAGCACAATTTGAAAGGGATTTCTGTCAAAATTCCGCTTCATTGCTTCACGGTAGTCACAGGCGTTTCAGGTTCAGGAAAGAGCACCCTTATGTACGACGTTTTGTACGCGAATTATCTTCGTTGGCTGGGCCGCAGCGTTCAGGAGGTTGGTGCGGTTGAACGGATTGACGGATGGGACGGAGTCGACGATGTTTTGCTGATTGATCAATCTCCAATTGGGCGTACCCCTCGTTCGAATCCTGTCACCTATGTGAAAGCGTTCGATCCGATCCGTAAGCTTTTTTCTTCGACCTCGGACGCCAGAAAGCGAAAATTAAGTGCCGGGTATTTTTCATTTAATGTGCCTGGAGGCCGCTGCGATCAATGTCAAGGCGAGGGTGTGCAAAAAATTGAAATGCATTTCTTAGCGGATCTCTACGTCACATGTGAAGCTTGTAGCGGGACCCGTTACCAAGCGCAGGTTTTGGACGTGCGGTATCGTGGAAAAAATATTCGTGAGGTACTGGATCTGACGGTTGACGAAGCGCTTGAATTTTTTAAGGATCAACCGAAGGCAACGGACCCGCTTTCGGTCGTAGCACAGGTCGGGCTTGGCCATCTCCGGCTCGGTCAATCGGCGACGACCCTTTCGGGAGGTGAGGCGCAGCGGCTAAAGCTCGCGTCAGAACTTGTTCATGGCCGCCAACACGACGGGCGCCCACAAGGGGCGCCCCTACTTTATCTTTTTGATGAACCGACGACCGGGTTACATTATTACGATATTGCATCGCTTCTTTCCGCCTTCGAAACGTTGCTCGCGCGCGGACACGCGATTTGCGTGATTGAACACAACCTAGAGGTTATCAAATGCGCTGATTACGTGATTGACTTAGGTCCGGAAGGCGGGGATCAAGGCGGTCGGGTCGTTTACGAAGGTCCTCTGCAAGGCATTTTAAAGGTGGAGGAATCACACACGGGTGCTGCGTTGAAAAGGTATTTAAACGAGTCCGTCATGACGGCTGGGGCTGGGTCAAAAAAATGAAGCGGCTCGTCACGATCATATTTCTCGTATTGATTTCTTGCCTCGCCGTAGGATCGAATTTGGTTCTAGCGGTCCAGGAGGAAGAACCGATTAAAGCAACGCAATCGGATGCGGTGCCGGTGACTGAGGAGTTACTCGGGCGGGAAGGAGATGTCGGTCCCCCGTCTCCGACGATGAAGACCGTGGATGTCTCTGAATTCTTGGTCAAAAAACCGTATGAAAAGGCTGAACAAGAGATAGAAACAGCACCTGGGGAAGAATCGAGGCCCTGGTGGAAGAGCTGGTTTTTTTGGTTGGACGAGCAAAAAAAATCAGGAGAACAGGAAACTCCCTGAAACGAAAGGACTTCCGTTACCAACGATCGCATTCCATATTCTTGACATTTAGACCCTTTGGTTGTATTCTTTAACAGAATTACTGTAACTTATGGTCTCATCGTAACTTATTGCAGCTTAAGCACTAAAGAAAGCAACAGGTTTTAAGTCATGAGTAATTACTACCGCCGTCTCAGAATGCATTTCTTGAACTATCGCGTGCGGATTCTGGTCGGCATCGCCGTGGTAACCCTCATTGTTCTTGCTATTTGGGGAATGGCGTCTCTAGAAAGTTATTACCGGAACATCACGCTTGCAACGATGCCGCTTCAAATGCTTTTGATGGCGATTAACGCGGTTGTCTTTGTCTTTTTGTATATGTCCGTATTTCGCGGCGGCTTTGCGAAGCTGGATACAAAAAAGGTGAAGGCGACCGATGTGAACGTGCGTTTTACCGATGTGATCGGAATTGACGAGGCAAAAGACGAAGCATGGGAAGTGGTTCAATTGATTAAGGACCACGCGCGTCTTCAAAAAATTGGCGGAAAAATCCTTCGAGGTATTTTGATGGTGGGCCCTCCCGGGTGCGGGAAAACCTATTTGGCGAAAGCGATCGCGACCGAGGCAGGCCTTCCATTTTTGTCCATGTCAGCGAGTGAATTTGTTGAAATTTTTGTCGGTGTTGGTGCATCGCGTGTGCGGAAACTTTTTAAACAGGCGGCATCTCTTGCGTACGGCTTCGGTGGCTGTATCGTTTTCATCGATGAAATGGATGCGATCGGCCGGCATCGCAAGTTTAATGTTTGGGGCGGAGGTCAAGAGACCGATACGACACTCAACCAATTGCTTGTCCAAATGGATGGTTTGGGCGGCCGTCAGGAAAATATTGTTGTGATCGGGGCGACGAACGCAGCAGAAGACTCACTCGATGAAGCGCTTCTGCGTCCTGGGCGGTTTGACCGTAAAGTGTACATTACACGGCCGGGCCTCGAAGGGCGCGAAAAGATCTTTCAGTATTATTTGGGCAAAGTGAAGCACGAAGCGTCCATTGATGTCGGCCATTTGGCTCGAATAGCGGTTGGCAAG
>MHFT01000028.1:0-38114 GCA_001804315.1 Omnitrophica bacterium RIFCSPLOWO2_12_FULL_50_11 | reverse complement strand
TCTAGCGACACGGGACGGCAAGGATGTCGTCTCGTACAAGGAGATTACCGAGGCGATTGAGCGGATTGAACTTGGCGTCAAAAATAGAAGGAAGATGCAGGAGTCAGAAAAAGAAATGACCGCCTTCCACGAAGCAGGTCATCTGCTGACGATTTATTTCCTCCACCCGATCGATGACGTATTTAAGGCATCGATCATTCCCAGGAAATTGACGTTAGGCGTGGTGCATCATCAGCCGCGCGAGGAATATTTTTCTCATGACCGGGAAAAGCTGCTCGCTGATATTAAGTGTGCCTTGGCGGGTTACGTGGCGGAGAAGCTGAAAAAAGGCGTCACGACGAGCGGTGTTTCGGCTGATTTTTCCAAGGCGATGCGGATCGCACACTTTATGGTATGGGAATTGGGGATGGGTCCTTCTGGGTATGTTGGGGATTATACAGCCGTTCCTGAGAATGAACTTTCGGAGACCGTGAAGACGCAGCTCAATGACGACACAAATCGGATCCTCCGAGAGTGCATTCGCGAGGTCGAGGAACTCTTAACCAAAGAAAGGAAGATCCTTGACCGCTTTGCTCATGAGCTGCTCGTGCGTGAAGAGCTTGAGTTTGACGAGATCGAAGAGATCTTTGCCGAATACGGAAAAGCCAATCCAAGGGCCTTTGCACCCAAGAATGAGCCGCCTCAGAAACCCAGCTCTGAAGCTGCCGGCGGGCCGCAGCAAGCGGCAGCAGGATAACCTCATCAGGGTTTAATCCCCCACCACTTTTGAATGGATGCGTCACGTAAACTGTTCCAACCACCAAAATTAAAAGTGGTGGGGGATTAGCGCAGGACGACAGCGGAGCAATCTGCTCCGCTATTTTTTTGTACCTATGTGCACATCGATATTAAAGGTGATTCAGAATTCTTTCTTCACTCTTCTCTTGACCCTTCTTGCTGGTTGTCAAGCTGTCACTTATCCCGACGAAAAAATCGCAAGTTCGATCCAGGAGATTTGCCGTAAGGAGTATGGGATTGAACATGTCGATGTCAAAATCGTCGGGAGAACGATCGGTGTGTTTCTTCCCCTCAAGAAATTATTTACGATGGACGTTCGGCACTTGGTTGTTTCCGGACAGGTGGAGAATCTCGAATCACTTTTTGAGCCGGATCCGGAGGCGATGAATCAGCTCGAGGATGTTTTGTTTGCCATTTCTCGAGTGATGCTGAGTACAGATAGGCCCATTGATTTTTACGAGCTGAGGGCTTCAGATGTCGAGGGCACGGGACTTGAGCTTGTGCTGAAAGGCTACATTCCGGATGTCAGACGTGTCAGGCTTTGGGATATCCCACGGTCGGAATACCGGAAGCGTGTGATTCATGAACTGAAACTGAACCGCCCCATCCTTTGGGAAAAACCGGTCCGTGACTTGTTCTCTAACATTGGCACCATGGACGCCGGCGAACTCGGGCAGCGTTATTTCTCCGTTCCCCCAAGTCCGGAAACCGTGTCGGGATTTTTTTACGACTTTCTTACCGCTTTGAAGCACAAACAGAGTGCGCGCGTGGAACTTGTTGCGATAAGGAGCCATCCGTTTGACAACCTGCAGGCGCTTGTCTACGCAAAGGTGCGTGAGACATTTGAACGTAAGCCTGGGACGCCGCCTTCCCTGATTCCTTATTCCTCTGGCACCGAATTTGAATACATCTTTATCGTTCAACCCGCTGTGACAGAATATAAAATCGTGCATGTTATTCCATTTCACTATCTGGATGAAATGAATCAATTGAGACCAGTGTCATTTCCAAGGGAGCTTGCCCTGTATCAAAATATCGATGCTTGGTCGGAACGGTTTGCTGTAGAAGAGATCTTTCTTGGGGAATTCTTAGCATTACAGCTGAATCGGCGGGTGCAAGGATTGCTCACTGTCGATGAGCGTGTGCGCCTCACGATTAATCTGGCTCGGCTCCAATTTATTTTTCGTGGAGCAGGAAAAGAAGCCGCTGCCCTTGGGGAGGAACCTCGTTTTGAACTTTACTTTAATTTTGTGACAAAATCAATGCAGACGGCACCGATGACCATGGAACGTGTGATCGGTGACGAAGACGTACTCTATGTTTTAGAAGCGGCGCTTCGTGAATTTGTGCTTGTGATACGGAGTTACCGATTTACAGACTACGACCGCCTGGAGCTTATTTGGGAACCTGCCGGCGCATCTCAAGCGTTTAAAATTTCCCCCGATGAGCTCGATCTTTTCCGCCGGAAAAAGCGCGAGCTTCAGCAGTTGCTGGGGGCAACTTCTCATCTCCCGTCCCATACTTCTTGATCCCCCACCACTTTAAGGAATGTCACTTGGGACGAACCTTAAAGTGGTGGGGGATGATCGCCCTGGGTTGAAATGATTGAGGTCATATGATATCATCCTGCATTAGCACTCTTGGTTTTAGAGTGCTAAACTGTGTTCACAACTCTAGTGTTTAAGCGGACTTAAAAGATGACCCTTACGAGACGGCACGAGAAAGTATTGGGAATGGTTGTCGGCACTCATATCAAAACGGGGAAACCCGTTGGTTCTGAAACGATTGCCGAGCGCTTTGGTCAAGGGTTATCATCGGCGACGATTCGAAATGTAATGCATGAGCTTGAGGACCTTGAGTACGTGACACAACCTCATCCATCGGCTGGCCGGGTACCATCGGACCAGGGATATCGTTACTATGTCGACCATCTGATGTCAGAAACGAAAGTGGCGCCGCACGTCAGCACGTTGGTGGCGCGTGAGTACCGAAACCGAGGAGATCGGATTGAATGCTTGGTAGAGCGGACGTCAAGAATGCTTTCGGAACTATCGGTTCAAGCCGCTTGTGTTGCATTTCCCAATTTTCAGTCTCTCGTCTTGAACCGGATCGAATTGACAAAGCTGGGAAAGCGCCTTTTGCTTGTCGTCTGGGTGGCAGGGAATGGTTTCGTTGAAAATTGTGCCATTGAAGTGAAGGAAGAAATTCCAGAGGCAGAATTAACTCGCGTTGCGCAGCTCCTCAATGATGAACTGCGAGGGATGTTTTTGGATCAAATTCGTTCGCATTTAGACGAAAAAATAAAACGTGTCACGGATCACTTGCGATCGCTTTACGGATTGGCGCGCACGATCGTTTGTGAAGGTTGTGCTGCGTTTCCGCTGCGAAGGCTTTCTTTAGAAGGATCGCATCACGTTTTGGGACAGCCCGAGTTTCAAAATTTGGAGAAATCTCATCGTCTGTTTCAAGCCTTAGAAGAGCGTGAGGTGCTGGTAGAGCTGCTCCAACGCACCCTCGAACAGAAGGGCATTCAAGTGCTGATCGGGTTGGAGCACGATTATGAGGAAATGCAGGATTGTTCCCTTGTGGCCGCTCCTTATCAAATGCACAATCGGACGGTCGGGGGGCTGGGTGTGTTGGGTCCGAAACGGATGCCGTATGAGCAGATCGTTTCACTGGTGGATTACGTTTCTCGCCGATTTGGAGAAGCACTGGAGCAATGGTAAGGGCGGCTATGAGCGAGCATAAAAAAGAAGAATCGGATCCGACATCACAGCCGCGAGAGAGGGAAGCTGTGAAAGACGGCAAAGAAAAGCTGCACGCGCGGTTGGAAGAGACAGAAAAGAAGCCGGAGCTGGTTCAAATTTTGAAGTCAGAGCACGAACACTTTCTCAACAACGCGCGCGTGTTGGAGGATATGAAAGATCGCTTCCTCCGTTCGGCGGCGGATTTTGAGAACGCGAAGAAAAGGCTCGCAAAAGAGCGCGAAGCTTTTTTTAAATTTGCTCTTGAAGGACTTGTGATGGAACTGCTTCCGGTTCTGGATAATTTCGAGCGGGCGGTAGCCCATATTGGAACGCGTGAGGAAACAACGAAGCAGATTCATGATGGTTTCCTGCTCATCCAGAAACAGTTGTTCACGGCGCTTTCTGCACGTGGTTTGAAGCAGCTCGAGACCGTTGGGAAACCATTTGATCCACACCTTCACGAAGCGGTCGAACACGTCATCTCCCAAGATCGGCAGGAAGGGATCGTCATCGAAGAAGTGCTTCCGGGTTACGAGTTAAATGGCAAATTGATTCGCCCTGCCAAAGTCAAGGTTTCTGTTCAGCAGGAAATGAAATCGGAACATGGCAACGAGCACGAATAAGCGAGATTATTACGAAGTATTGGGAGTTTCTCGGAGCGCCTCGCTGGACGAGATCAAAAAAGCGTACCGGCAGCTTGCGCTCAAGCACCATCCCGATCGGAACAAAGGGGACAAAGGAGCAGAGGAACGTTTCAAAGAAGCAGCGGAAGCATATGCGGTCTTGAGTGATGCGGAGAAACGGGCGCAGTATGACCAATTTGGCCATTCTTTAGGAGGCGCTGGCTTTCAGGGTTTTCAAGGATTTGAAGAAGCGTTTCAAGGCTTTGGCGATGTTTTCGGCGATTTATTTGAGGATTTTTTCGGGGCCGGTACTTTCGGGCGCAGATCAAGGAAGAGTGCTCGAGGGTCCCATTTGGAATATTCGGTTGAGGTTTCATTCGAGGATGCGGCGCATGGTACAGAAGTCAAGGTTGAGTTTCCGCGGGCAGAACTCTGTGATGTATGTGAGGGAAGTGGGGCAGAGCCAGGAAGTAAGAAAGTTGTTTGTTCGGAATGCGGAGGTCGCGGGGAAATTCGGATGACACAAGGTTTTTTTACGTGGCGAAGACCTTGCCCTCGCTGTGCGGGCGAAGGCGAATCCGTCTCAAAACCTTGTCACAAATGCCGGGGAGCCGCCCGCGTTCAAAAGACACGGAAGCTGAATCTAAAGATTCCCGCAGGCATCGAAGACGGATCGCAACTCAAAATAGCGGGCGAAGGCGAAACAGGAGCTCGAGGCGGAGCAAGAGGAGACCTGTACGTTCAGGTGCAGGTGAAGCCTCATCCTTTTTTCGTGCGTGTCCGTAATGACCTGTTACTGGAAGCGAAGATTGGAATTCATCAGGCGGCGCTCGGCACGGACCTTGATATCCCGACCCTGGATGGCAAAGTGCGGCTCAAAATTCCTCCGGGAACGCAGCCTGGCCGCGTCTTCCGGCTCAAGGGGAAAGGGATTAAAGATTTGTATGGATATGGATTGGGTGACCAGCTCGTGCGTGTCGACATCGAAGTTCCGGAACGGCTATCGAGCGAAGAACGTAAACTGTTAGAAGAGTTTGGAAAATTAAGAGACAGCGGAAACAAAGGGAAAAGTTTCTTTAGCCGCTGGCAAGGTGGCTGATGCCCACGTACGAGTACGAATGTGAAGTCTGTTTCTACCAATTCGAGCGGTTTCAGCCGATGACGGCCAGACCGATCAAAACTTGCCCTGCGTGTAAGGGCAAGGTGCGTCGACTGATCGGCTCTGGCGCTGGAATCTTGTTTAAGGGCACAGGCTTTTACCAGACCGATTACCGCTCGGAGTCCTACCGCAAGAAAGCCGAGGCTGAGAAAAAGCCGAAGTCTTCAGAAAAAGCGTCTGACCGTTCTCCCCAAAAGCTTTCCGATACCAAGTCCCCTACCCCATGAAGCAAAATTGCAGGAGATACATTTCAAAGTGGTGAGGGATGATCCCCCACCAACTGTGTCGGTGGAACTCCACGGCAGTTGATCTACGGATTGAGCAGATGACAAACTATTTTCTGTTATTTTTCATCAACGTTGGTGGGGGATGAAGCACTTTGATTATCGCACACGCGTCCGTTACGGAGAGACCGACTGTATGGGCGTCACTTATTATGCGAACTACTTCGTATGGTTCGAAGCGGCACGGACCGAGTACTTCCGAGCCATTGGTTTCGCCTATGCTGAATTTGAAAAGCAAGGAATTTTACTTCCCGTGGCGGATGCGCACTGTCGGTATCTCGCCCCCTGTTCTTATGATGATCTCATCACGATCCGTACTGTGGTGAGCCAAATCCGGCAAAGCTCACTCCGATTTGAATATCATGTTTTGAAGGCGGGTTGTTCGAAACCCATTGCCACCGGCTACACGGTTCATGTATTCAGCAATCGTGATTTCAAACCGCTTCGAATTCCGGAAGAGTTAAAGTCCAAACTAGAACTTGTCGGTCTTGAACTTTGAGCAACGTGAAGGACGTACGCTCTTTGGCTTAGGGACGGTACTGGGGGTGTAGACCCCGCTCATATGGGTGCGGAATAAAGGCGGGGTTTTCGGTAAGACTTCTTCAAGAAAACCGTTCTCATTGATTCCCGTCTTCACAGACGGGACTTTTTGTAGTGCAGGATAAATAAGATGGGACAAGTCAGTATTGAAAGACCTTTGGAGAAACATTCTCTGATACGCCCCATAGCACTAGAAAGGCCGCGTATTTGGCTCACAGCGATACTTTTTTTCGGTCCGTTGCTAGTTTTGGCTGTCGGGCTCATTTTGTATCTGACGGGCCCTCTTTTCGAAGCAGCACCCGTTTCTTATGAGATTGAGCGGTTTTCAGGTCAGGTTGAGTTTTACTCAGTCAAGACAAAGAGTTGGAACCAACTCACGCGAAAGGCACGAGAAATAGGAAATAGGATCAGAACGGGTGAAGGTGCCGACGTGGATTTGAAAATTCCGCGCGTTGTCGATCTTCGTTTAAAGCCGTCTTCAGAACTAAAATTCATGACGCAGCGGAGTGGCCGCAAGCTCCGTCTGAAACTGGTTCAAGGTTCTCTTCTTGTGATGACCGGCCAAGAGCTGGAGGAGACAGGTCTCGAAATCAAGTCGGATGCGTTTCGCGCATCCACGCGAAACAGTTCTTTGCTCATTTCATATCAGCCGGAATCCGGGTCTTTTGTGAGTGTTCTAGATGGCGCTGTCAAAGTTTACCCAAATGCTTTCAAAGAAGTGATTGACTTAGACGCGCTGCGGATCATCGAAATATCTCCAGATCTCAAAGACCTTCCCAAACCGAGGCATGTCACGTACCAAGAGTGGCGTGCAGTCAATGAGGTTCGTGACTTGATTGTGACAACGGCTAAGGAGGTCAAAGAGCAGCACGATCTGAGGAAACAAGCGGGGAATTTGTTCCAATATGTTTTTGATGAGGGCGTATTTTACACACCAAATCGCGGATATGCACATCGCGAATATTTCGATGGGGAAGACGGAAAAGTGGTTTTGCGTGCAGATTATGATGTTTATCCGCAGGGTTCTTTTTCGGGTTTGTACTTTAAGACGCGAGACTTAGATCTTTCTAAAGCCCGGCGCATGAACTTCGAGCTCCGGGCGCAGCTGGGAAAGCCGGTGCCGGACATGGTCCGGCTGGAACTGAAAGATGGAATGTCGATCGTACGCGGGTTTTCCGCCAAGCTGGTTTCGGATGAATGGCGTTTGTATTCGTTTGACTTTAATGCCAAAAAAGCCAGCCCAATTTCAGAAGTCGTGTTTGTGTTCGAAAATTCCCGGATTGGACCTCTCAACACGAAGGGTACCGTTGACATTAAGAATCTGACGATCGAATGAAGAGCCAGGTTTTTTCAGGTTCCGAGGGATTTCCATCGCGCATCATAGCGATCAACTTTCGAGCTGGTTGTTTCTTCGCAGGTTGGGCGTTGACATGGAGTTTGTTGGGGATTGACCCTTAATTGGAGCACATGTTAGACTACATCTTCAATTTTTTGTCGGGCACTTTTTCCAACGAACAGGGGACGAGGGACCTAGGTCTATGTCAAAAAAATTTAAAGTGACCGTATTAGGAGACGGCGGTTGGGGAACCGCTCTTGCCCTCGTCAATGAGCGCAGGGGGAATGACGTCTTGCTTTGGAGCGCGTTCTCAGATTATGCGGAGGTCCTCGATAAAAAAAGAGAGAACGTGAAGTTTCTGCCAAACATCAAAATTCCAGACTCTATGGCGATCACCGCAGATTTAAAACGAGCCGTTTCCTTCGCTGAATTTATCGTCGTGGCCATTCCTTCGCAGTATCTGAGAAATATTATGTTTAAACTTAAGGAATTCAATTTGTCGGGTAAAATCATCGTCAGTGTCGCAAAAGGGCTTGAAGCGAAGACGCTTGCCCGCCCGTCGGAAATTATTCATTCCGTCTTGGGCGGTGTCAATTTAGTCGTGCTTTCAGGACCTTCCCATGCAGAGGAGGTGGCGAGGAATATCCCTACGCTCGTGGTCGTCGGATCTGATAAACCCGCGCTTTCAGAACAGGTCCAAGAAGCGTTCCGTGATTTAAGATTCAGAATTTACGTGCAAAATGACGTCGTGGGAATCGAGCTTTGCGGTGCGCTTAAAAATGTGATTGCGATTGGTGCTGGTCTTTGCGACGGCCTCGGCTTGGGTTCCAACACGAAAGCGGCACTTCTCTCGCGGGGTCTCCTTGAAATGACTCAGCTCGGTGTCCGGATGGGTGCAAATCCAAATACGTTTTTCGGCCTTGCGGGGCTCGGTGATCTCGTGACCACTTGTATTTCCGAGTTTGGGCGGAATTTACGTGTGGGCCGCGAGCTGGGACAAGGGCGAAAGCTAAAGGACATTTTGTCCAGTATGGAAATGGTGGCTGAGGGCGTTGAAACGACGCGCAGTGCCTATCAATTAGTTGAGAAGTACGGTGTGACCGGTGCGATCATCCGTGAGACGTACTTGTTGCTTTTTGAGGATAAAGATCCGAGGCAGTGCCTCGAAGATCTCTTGAGCCGCGAAGCCCACGAGGAAATGAAGCAGTATTAAAGGCAATTAAAAATTAAAAATGCAAAATTAAAAATTTTGGTAGCTCACTGCGTGAGCTTTTATTTGTAAAAAGCCCCGAAGGTGCTTCCGAAATTTTACATTTTGAATTTTTAATTTTGAATTGTCTTTCGGGACGTGGCGCAGCCCGGTAGCGCACACCCTTGGGGTGGGTGGGGTCGCGGGTTCGAATCCCGCCGTCCCGATTCTGCAGCACTCCACCCATAGAATTCCTAACCACAGACATATGGCACAGGAAAAAATCCTGATTATCGAGGATGAGAAGAATATTCTTGAGTTGGTGAAATACAATCTCGAGCGAGAGGGATATCGTGTTTCTACGGCAGCCAGTGGAGATCTTGGTCTTGAGAAAGCGCGCAGGGAAAAGCCCGCGCTTTTGATTTTAGACTTAATGCTTCCTGAATTGGGTGGGCTTGAAATATGCAAGATATTAAAAAATAACGAAGACACGTGTCACATTCCAATCATCATGCTGACTGCGAAAGGTGAAGAAATAGACAAAGTTTTAGGATTGGAGTTAGGAGCGGATGATTATGTGACCAAACCGTTTAGCCCTAAAGAGCTCATCGCTAGAGTGAAAGCGGTGTTGAGGCGGCGCGAAGAAAAACCGCTTGGCACTTTGCTCAAAAGCGGCACGCTTGAACTTGATTTAGATAAATACATGATAAGGGTCAAGTCGAAACCCGTTCACCTAACGTCTAAAGAGTACGAACTGCTAAGAACACTCATTCAAGCTCGCGGCAGAGTTTTGTCACGGGAACATCTGCTCGATCAAGTCTGGGGCTACGATCCATCGTTCAATATTGAAACACGCACGGTAGATATGCATATTGGGCAATTACGGAAGAAGATCAAATCCGAAGGGCATCGGATCGTCACCGTCAAAAATGCCGGTTATCGGTTTGATCTGGATGCCTGAAGACAAATGAAACTATTCATTGGTTTTCTGATGGGTCTGCTTGTTTGTATTGGCATCGGCCGTTTACGATACGGCTTTCGCAAAAGAAGAGTTCTTGGATTTGATAAGGCGGTGCAATCTTTCCTCAAAGGAGAATACGACCAAAGGCTTTCGTTTGAAAAAAGCGGCGAGTTAGAACGCCTCGCACGCTCCTTAAATGAACTCGGTTCTTTTTTGAAAAGAAGGATGCGTGAGCTGGAAGAGGATAAAGTTCAAGCACGCGCCATTTTAGACCATATGATAGAAGGCATTGTCGCGGTCGACGCAAATAAGCGCGTTATTTTCATGAACCCGAGTGCGCAATCTCTCTTTCAGGTGCCGGAAAATAGGAACGTTGGAAAAACACTCATAGAAACCTTCAGTAATGCTGCTTTGGATGATCTGGTTGACCGAGCGCTGGCGAATCCAAAGTCAATGACAGGTGAAATAGATCTCCATACTCCTGTCCGAAAGTTTCTCAAGGTCAATGCAGTTGGGATTCGGAGGACTTCAGGGGACAAGATGGGTTTGCTGGTGTTTGTGGATGTGACGGAGATCCGCCGCTTGGAAAATTTGAGGCGCGAATTTGTTGCGAACGTTTCGCACGAACTCAAAACGCCGATCACGTCGCTTAAAGGATTTATCGAAACACTCCGTGGCGGAGCTCTTGAAGATGCGAAGGAAACTCAACGCTTTTTGGCGATCATGGAGGAAGACGCAGCAAGACTTGCCGGATTGATCGACGGCCTGCTCGAACTTTCGTGCTTAGAAGCGCACGAAGCAGCGCTAGAGCTCAAACCTGTCGACGTCGGGTTCATCATTCAGGAGTCGATTGATGTCGTCAAGCCGCTGATTCATCAGAAACGTCTCCGCGTCGGCAATCGAGTGTCGAGTCAGGCCTTGCCAAAAGTACTAGCCCACAAAGATAAACTAAAGCAAGCCATCGTCAATTTACTCGACAATGCGATCAAGTTTAATCAAGATGATGGAACGATCACCATTGATGCGGCCGTGTCGGACAGCTGCGTAACCGTTTTCCTTGACGATACCGGAATCGGCATTCCAGAGTCGGCTGTCCTGCGTGTGTTCGAACGTTTTTATCGGGTGGACCAAGCAAGATCGCGTCACCTGGGTGGATCTGGCCTTGGTCTTGCGATCGTGAAACATATTATCGAAGCTCATGGGGGAGCCGTCTCCTGTGAAAGCTGTTTGGGCAAAGGTTCGCGCTTTTCGTTTACCCTCCGCACCGTCCCATCTTAATCTCATTTCTCTTCCCGTCGTCGCCGCCATAACATGTGCCGGGTGCTCACATTCTTTACGTAGATTTTACATGTTCTTCATATCAACCTGACACGCTTCTTTTACTATTTCGTTTACTTCACCCGCTTTTTCCATTTGCCCTGCGTCACCTTGATTTTGATTGAGCGTCATTATTTGAAAGAGAGCACAGCGGCAAGAAAAAGAAAGGAGCTGATCATGAAATTGAATTTGATTCGAGGATGCGTACTCATCTTGACGACAATGGGCTTGATGACTCATTGGCCTGTCCACTTACGGGCGGATGTCAGCGATGTCGCCGCTCTTTCTGCGGTCGTGGATGATCTCAAAAGACAGATGGAGCACATGCAAGCAATCATCAGCGAACAAGCGCAAAAGATTAAGGTGCTCGAGGCTCGGCAACCTGAAGTCAAAGCGGTTGCTTCGCCGGTTGAATCAGGAATGGGCGAAGGACTATTCCAAAGCATGTTTGACGAACGCTTGGAGGAAAAAATCGGTGGAGCGGACGAATGGCTTAAGGATCTTGATTTTAAAGGCGATCTCCGATTGCGCTGGGAACCATCCGACAGAACGGATGGTCCGGACAAAGCCAATGACCGAAATCGATTCCGGTATCGTTTGCGGTTCGGTTGGGAAAAGAAATTCCATCCTCATATGACCGCTGGTTTTGGCTTAGCCTCCCAAGCAGCTAATACCGAAGCGGGGTCGACCAACACGACCTTTGACGATAGTTTCACCTTCAAACCAATTTCGATCGAGAAAGTTTATGCAACGTATCAGCCGGGTTGGGCAGAAGTCGGTCCGATTAAGAAAGTTGAAATGACAGGTGGTAAGTTCGCAAATCCATTTCTGGAAGGATCCTCTCGGGTCGTTTGGGATCCCGACGTCATGCCAGAAGGATTTTATCAAAAAATTGTAGTCCAGCCGATTGATACACTTGACTTCGATCTTGATGTCTACGGGCTTGCCGGCCAGCTGATTCTGGAAGAGGCGAGCGCGAGCGGCGACGCCGAACTTTTCGCTTGGCAGCTCGGCGCTAAGTCAGTCATCGAGGTGGGAATGACTGAGCCTGTTGAGTTAAAGAATGTTTTCTCTTACTACAACTACAGCGATTTTACGAATCTCACCTCCGATGGCGGCACGAGCGTCGCGAATGGCAATCCATCGACCATCGTCACGAACACGGCGGGTGGATTCTCGGCAGAGGACTTTGATGTTGTTGAGATCTACAACGAGGCCAAGCTGACGCCGTTTGCCAAAAAGTACCCGATCAGGGCCTTCTTCGATTGGGCGACCAACGTGAGTAACGGAGCGTTGACAGCCGCTGGAGGTGAACTGGATAAAGCTTGGGCACTTGGTCTTAAGCTGGGCAAAGCGAAAGAACAAGGAACGTGGGAATTAGGTTATGAATATCGTTACATTGACCCGAACGCTGTCGTCGGTCAATTTGTGGATAGCGACTTCGGCTTTGCCAATAAGCGCGGCAGTGTCTTTTCTGCTCAGTATGCAGTGACGGACAGGTTGACCGCTGGGCTGACCGGATTCTTTACAAACAGCATCACAGCCGACTCCGGGGCTGTGGGGATCCTATCCGCGAATAGGCTTGACGAAGAAACGCGTTTGTTTCTCCTCGACTTGATATGGAAGTTTTAGTCCGGTTTTCTCATCAATTTGGCGGATTGATGAGAAAACCGCTTTGGACGCACGAAGTTGCGTCCAAAGTTTTGCGCCCCTCTCAAAACGGGGCGCAAAAGACAACCCCTGTGGTACAAATGGACAAGCCCATTTGCACCACAGCCTCTTCGAGGGCATTTCTCATTGGCGATGAGAAATGCGGGTTAGCGCTGTTGGTCACTGCCCGGGGTGCAAGACCGTAGCTGTAGTCTTTTCCCCTCTCCCTCCTTTTTTGGAGGGAGAGGGATAGGGTGAGGGTGGATATTTTGGCGTCTTCCATTTCCCCCCTCACCTTAATCCTCTCCCCCCAAAAGGGGGGAGAGGAAACAAATGGTAATTACTCAGATACGGTCTTGCACCCCACTGCCCGTCTCAGCTTGCGTTTTCATTTTATTTTGATAGAGTAGGCTGGCTTTTGCAGCCGAGAAAGGAGGATTTTGTGCGAAGACAATTTTGTACGCTTTTGGGATTGATCCTGGCGCTTACTTTAAGTACGTCCGCACTTGCGCAGAGCCGGGGTTCTATTCAGATCAAAGGGTCTGACACGATGGTGAATTTGGGCCAGGCCTGGGCGGAAGCCTTTATGGAGGAACATCCCGATGCCTTGATCGCCGTCACAGGAGGCGGATCTGGAACCGGCATTGCCGCGCTCATTAATGGGACTTGCGATATTGTGCAGTCATCGCGCGACATTTCCGAGAAGGAATTGACGCTTGCGACTCAAAACGGACGCGAGGTAAAAGAAATTGTGGCTGCAATCGATGCGCTTGCTTTTGTCGTTCATCCTGCAAACCCTGTGTTTCAACTGACGATTGACGAACTCTCAGCCATTTTTACCGCCCACCTGACCAATTGGAAAGGAGCAGGCGGGAGAGATCAAGCGATTCTGGTCCTTTCGCGCGAGCGGAATTCGGGCACGCACGTTTACGTTCTCGAGGAAGTCGTGCGGAAGGGAAACAGTAAGGGGCCTGAGGAATTTGCGCCGACCGTGCTCATGATGCCTTCTTCCCAAGCGATCGTACAAGAAGTGGCCGACAATCCCGCCGCTATTGGTTATGTCGGAATGGGTTATTTAGTACCGACGGTAAAGGCGGTCAGCATTTTTGGGGAAGAAGCCGGCGATTATGTCGAACCAACACTTGAGCATGCGGTCGATGGCAGGTATCCGCTTGCGCGGCCGCTCCTTTTTTATCTTCCTGGGACGCCAGACGGAATCGTGAAAGAGTTCATTGACTTTGTGTTGAGCGAACGAGGACAATCCATTGTGCTCGATATGGATTTCGTCCCCCTTCCGAAGATGAAAGAGCAAACAGCAGAGAGTAGAGAGTAGAGAGAGAAAACTCGTCGGGCGATCTACAAATAGAAGTCGAGGCGGGTGCGATCAAACCGCTGTTACGGCGAGTCAAGCCTGTTGGTTTCCTGTTTTCCCTGTAACCGTGCCTCTTATGAGCATTCAGGTACTCTTCAAAAAGCAGTCGGCAAGAGAAAGGGTAAAGGAGTTCCGGAACGGTGAGGGCGGACGCAAGCGTGGATCGATTTCCCGGCCTTTTGCCCAAGCCAATTTCCGGCGGCCGCCGGAAATTGGTTGTAAGTCCTTATCCTGCCTCAAAGAACGGAGTAAAATCTGAGCTCACCTGGACGCACGATTGTACCCTCCCCGTGCATGAGGATGAGATGCTCTGCCGCCGCTTGTTGAACAAGCTTCGTGTCACGGCTGAACCGTTATTTTTCCGTTTTGTCCAAATGCGCATTCTTACTCTACTTTTAATCTCTGTATTTTTTACTTTCTACTTTCTGCTCTCTACTTTCTACTCTCTACTTTCTCTCGAGGTTTCTCATGCGTAGATATTACGAACGGGTTGTCGAAGGCCTCGTTTTCGCGAGCGGTATGGCGTCCATCATTTTTGTAATCCTGATCTTCGTTTTCCTTTTAAAAGAAGGACTGATGCTTTTTCGGGAGTTTAGCGTGATCAAGTTTCTCCTGGGGAAGCATTGGTATCCGATTTCCGAACCTCCTCAATTTGGGACACTGCCGTTAATTTTAGGGTCACTCTGGGTAACGTTGGGAGCGACGGCCATCTCGGTTCCCCTCGGAATCGCATGCGCTATTTTTATTGGCGAAATTGCGTCCGGATGGCTCCGGGAAGTGCTCAAAGCGGGGGTTGAATTGTTAGCGGCAATTCCGAGTATCGTGCTTGGCTTCATTGGATTAGTCACGTTGGTGCCGCTCGTGAAGAATATGTTTGGGCTGTCAACGGGACTGACGGCGTTCTCCGGTTCCGTGATGCTCGCGTTTATGGCCATGCCGACGATTGTGAGCATCATGGAAGATGCGCTCAATTTAGTTCCCAAAACCTACCGGGAAGGCTCAATCGCCATGGGCGCGACCAAGTGGCAAACGATTCGACGGATTATCCTTCCGAGCGCTGCATCCGGTATTATCGCTGCTGTCATGTTAGGCTTTGGCAGGGTGATCGGAGAAACGATGGCGGTGATGATGATTACAGGAAACGCTGCTGTGATTCCAAAGAGCATTTTTCAACCGGTTCGAACAATGACCGCAACGATTGCGGCTGAAATGGGCGAGACCGTGCAGGGCAGTGACCATTATTTCGCACTGTTTGCGGTTGCGATCCTTCTTTTTGTGATCACTTTTGCTGTGAATTTTCTGGCGGATTGGTTTCTCCATAGGAAGAAAGCGAGATGAATCAGCTGATGAATCCGAGAAGGACGGAAAAGATCGTTTTCTTTTTTCTTTTACTTTCCACGCTGGTCGTCGTCCTGCCCGTTATTTTGGTGGTCGGAATCATCGTCGTGCGCGGATCCAGTGTTTTAAGCTGGGAATTTTTGACCGCTCTGCCACGAATGGGGATGAAAGCCGGCGGGATTTTTCCTGCAATTTTCGGCACTTTTTGTCTTGTCGTGGGGACAGTCGTGTTTGCGCTTCCGGTCGGTATTTTTTCCGCGATTTATTTATCGGAATATTCGAAACGAGGCCGGCTCACTCGATTGATTGAACTAGCGATTGTTAACTTAGCGGGCGTTCCCTCCGTTGTATACGGGCTTTTCGGTTTGGGTTTTTTTGTCGTGTTTTTGAATTTTGGAGCTTCTATTTTGGCTGGATCTCTGACCCTTGCGGTGATGTCTCTCCCGGTCATCATCACAGCCTCACGAGAAGCACTTCAAGCGGTACCCAAGTCGTTTCGCGAAGTGAGCTATTCTCTCGGCGCCACGAAATGGCAAACGATCCGCCATGCGGTTTTACCCCATGCCCTGCCTGGTATTTTAACGGGCACGATCTTAAGTTTAAGCCGCGCCGCAGGGGAGACAGCCCCCATCCTTTTTACCGTTGCTGCCTTTTACCTGCCGAAACTTCCGAAATCGGTTTTTGACCAGGCGATGGCCTTGCCTTATCATCTCTATGTGTTATCGACACAGGTACCCAATGTGAAACTTGAGCTGCAGTACGGGACGGCGCTCGTGCTGGTTGCTTTAGCGGTGCTGATGAATATCGTTGGTATCGTCATTCGCAGCTATTTCCGCACCAAAAAACAATGGTAGAAAAGATCCAGGTCCAAGACCTTTCCGCTTATTATGACGGCGCTTTAGCGCTCAAAAAGGTCAACCTGACGATTTATGATCATGAAATTTTAGGGATCATCGGTCCGGCCAACAGCGGAAAAACAACTTTTTTGCGAACGCTCAATCGGATGAACGACTTCAGTCCAGGATTCTCGTACGAAGGCTCCGTACGGATTGACGGAAAAGATGTTTACCGGGACTGGGAAGTGCCGCAGTTAAGAAAGAGCGTCGGAATGGTATTTGCGATTCCGACGCCGCTTCCAATTACGGTCTTTGAAAATTTGGCTTATGGTCCAAGACGCCACGGCATTCGAAGCCGCAAGCGGCTTTCAGAAATCGTTGAAAGGAGCTTGAAAGCCGCGTTCTTATGGGACGAGGTAAAGGATCGACTTCACGAATCTGCGATGAAGCTTTCAGGCGGGCAGCAGCAGCGGCTTTGCATCGCAAGAACGCTTGCGGCGGAGCCGGAGGTGATCTTATTTGATGAACCTTGTTCGGGACTGGATCCTATTTCGACGGCGAAGATCGAAGAAGCAATGCGCGAGTTGAACAAGCAGTATACACTCGTTTTGGTGACGAATAATACGAAGCAAGCGGCGCGTGTGAGCGATCGTGTGGCGTTCTTTTTGATGGGCGAGCTTGTCGAGATCGACGAGACGGAAAAAGTTTTTACGATTCCTAAAGACGAGCGGACAGAAGGTTACGTTTCGGGTCGTTATGGTTGAGGGAAAGATCGAGATTCGCGGTTTGAATTTCTATTACGGTACCTTTCAAGCGCTTCAAGACGTCACGCTCCGGATTCGAGAGCGCGAAATTACGGCCATCATCGGTCCGTCCGGGTGCGGTAAGTCAACCCTCCTTCGATGTTTGAACCGGATGAACGATTTGATCAAAGGTGCGCGAATAGAAGGAAGCGTGAAAATCGACGGCGAAGATATTTACGGTTCCTCAGTTGACCTGATCAGGCTGAGAAAGAAAGTAGGTATGGTGTTTCAACGGCCAAACCCTTTTCCAATTTCCATTTTTGATAATATTGCCTATGGTCCTGCGATTCACCACCTCGCCTCGAAACAAGCTTTGCCAGACATTGTCGAGCGCAGTCTTCGCGCGGTCGGTTTGTGGGATGAGCTCAAAGATCGGTTATCCGGTTCTGCCTTGATGCTTTCAGGGGAACAGCAGCAGAGGCTTTGTATTGCACGGCTCATTGCGGTTGAACCTGAAATTCTTTTAATGGATGAGCCCTGCTCGGCGCTTGACCCTGTTGCTACCGCTAAAATAGAAAAGTTAATGCTTGAGCTTAAGTGCCGGTACACGATTGTCATTGTGACGCACAATATGCAGCAAGCGGCACGAGTCAGTGACTGGGCCGCCTATCTTTACCTTGGAAAGCTCATCGAATTTGGAGAAACAAAAATGTTATTTACAACACCGAAGAAAAGGGAGACCGAGGATTACATTACGGGCCGTTTTGGCTGATGCTTCTCTCCGGTAATCTAATGGCAATCCGCTGTCCGAAGTGTTCAAGCGAGTATGATGTAACGCTTTTTGAGTTTGGCCAAGAGATCGTTTGCACGTGTGGGACCAGGCTTGGAATGAAACATGAGGAAGTGATGAGTCAGTTAAAAGACATCTGCGCCAGTTATGAGCTAGAACTCGAGGAGGAAAACTTGTCTGAAATCCAAAGGGCTGCGGACAAGATCACATTTCTGATCCTCAACACGGATTATCAAAAGGTAGATATTGAGATCGAACAGGAAAAACTAAAGGCGCTCATCGGAAGACTTTTCCCGGAGAAGATTCACCTTTACGAACTCATTTATGCGTCACGATTCAACCGCCTCTGGGAACAATTCCGAGGAGAATAAAGCAGTATCCGCTTAACTTTTTGCCTTTCAATCGAAGTGGCGCAGTGGAGTAGAGATGGATAAAAGCCAATTCGGCGAAGCAGTTCATCCTTTTGAAGCGACAGCCTTTTCAAGATCGGGCTGGGTGATTTTTCCTTCGTGTGTGATGAGCGCTCCCTTGATGATTTCGTTTTCAGGATCGAGATTGATTTTGCCGTCCTTGTAGAACTCGAGCAGTAAATTCATAATGTTTCGTGCGTACAGAGAACTGGATTGATTGGGCATGAGACTAGGGACATTTAAGCGGCCAATGATCGTGACACCGTGCTTGACAAGCTCGCGGCCTGCCTCGGTCAGCATGCAGTTTCCTCCTCCTTCAGCGGCAAGGTCTACAATCACAGACCCAGGTTTCATCTGCCGAACGGTGTCTTCGGTAATGAGTACCGGCGACGGCTTGCCTGGGATTTGAGCTGTGGTAATCACAATGTCTGCTGCTTTGGCATGTTGGGCGATCAGCGCAAGTTCCTTTTCGTGTGATTCTTTCGAAAGCTCCTTGGCGTAGCCGCCTTTGTCTTCCGTGTCTTCTTTCGTATCAAGTTCTACGAACTTAGCGCCGAGACTTTCGACCTGATCCTTCACGACGGGTCGTGTATCGAATGCTTCCACAACAGCACCCAAGCGTTTCGCTGTCGCAATGGCTTGCAAGCCGGCAACGCCGGCACCGATCACGAGCACTTTGGCGGGTGCGATGGTTCCGGCGGCCGTCATCAACATCGGCATCATTTTGCCGAGCGAACTGGCAGCCATAAGTACCGCCTTGTAGCCGGCTACGTTCGCTTGCGACGAAAGCGCGTCCAGTTTTTGTGCACGCGCGATGCGTGGAATGGCGTCCATCGAAAGAGCTGAAATCTTGCGAGCGATGAGCCGTTCAACCAATTCGGGATAGAGGAGCGGCTGAAGAAATGCAATCAAAGTAGAACCTTCTCTTAACCATTCTACCTCGTGACAAGCAAGCACCTTATTTTCTATCGGCCTTTGAACTTTGAGGACAATGTCTGCATTTTGTAGGAGTGATTTTGGGTCGCTTGCGATCGTCGCGCCAGCCGCCGTATATTCTGAATCTGATATCGCGCAGGCTTCTCCCGCATTTTTCTCAACGACGACGTTTAAACCTGCCGCCACCATTTTTTTTACCGTTTCTGGCGTAGCGGCAACGCGATGTTCGTTTTCAGCGATTTCTTTTGGAATGGCAACGTTCATAGCTCAGATGACAGAAAATCTACGAGTAATAAAGACCGTATTTAACCAGAAAATCAGCCATCTCGCAATTCATTTTCTTCCTGTATCTCTTCCTGTATTTTCTTCGCGTTCATTTTAATGAAGGGGTATCCGTTAGCGTAAAAATGTGGTTACAAAATTGCGAAATCGGACATCAAAACGATCCAAGCAGCCGTAACGGCCCAAGAGCGGCGGCAAGTTTTCTCGCTCGACGAAACCTGCAGGGACTACAAACTGCCATGGACCGAGACGCATCCGTATCTTTGGGTGAAGAAGAACAGTTTGCCTCCCACCGATTCCAGAGGCTTGCCACCGTCGTGAGTGACGCAATTGGATTCCTAAATCCAAGGCGATTGATGCAGGGAGCACGCAATAATCAGCTCCTGTATCGACCACCATGGTGTAAGCAATCCACTGCCGAAAGGTTTTGGAATACAGTTCTACACGAGCGATGGGACGTCGGATGGCGGCGAACAGGGTTGAGGAACGGACTTCGTAAGGAAACCGAACCGGCCGAGAGGTCACAAAAAGAGTATCAGTGTTTCAGCTTTCGGGACATAAACGATAGTAGGTATCTCACTGGGATATCGCTCCAAGAGCGTTTTGAGCTTCTTAAAGCCGGCGGTCCCACTCGGAGTGGGAAAGGCTTTTCCATGGATAATGACGACACGCCGTCCCCGAAAGCGGGGGTTTCCGTACACTTTTGCGATGAGATTTTGTTTTCGATGGGTCATAAAACTTTTCTCTTAAAATGAAGATATCACAACAGTGTTTTGAAGGCAAGCATCTGAATCGATCATTTTGGTGGAAAGTGACCCGTCCGGACGCCTTAGGGGCGTCTTTTCCAGGAGGTTTTTCGGGTGATGGATAATAAACCGGATTCCCGAGTCAAGCCTAAGATAGGTCTGATGCCGACGACACTGAAAAAGAGATCAAAACTCGATATCTTCTGCGCGGTTTCTCTAATTTCGCGAAAACCTTTGGCGAGGAAAAAGTGAGAACAAAACCTGAGGAATCCGGAAAGGGAGAATAATGTCAGAAGTTGGTAACCTCCGAACTGCGGGAGCCGTTCGGCCAGAAATCCTCCCAGCGCAGCTCCTAAGAACAGAGCGATACCATTAATCAAACTAAAATAGCTCAAGCACCGCACCCGCTTCTCAGGGGTTACAGCATCGTAGATAAAATTGGCTGAGCAAAGATTGAATCCACTCCAGACGAATCCAGAAAAAATCTCGACAACGATCAGCCATGCCAAGGTCTGAGAAAAACACCACAGGAAGGGGATGACGGGAATTAAGAAGCTCGTTGCCTTTAAGACTTTTGCATTTCCTACGAGATCTGCGTGTCTTCCCCAGATCGGGAAGGCAACGAGGCCTGCCAAAACCGATACGAGATGAATGGTCATGTAAACGAGATAGTTGAAATTAAGATCGCGAAGCATGAAGACACTGAAGTAGGGTGCGGCTAGGTGGGTAGCAAAAGTAATACTGGCAACGAACAGGACGAACCGGACAAAGTTGCTTTCTCGAAAGCGCGCGAGGAAACGGAAGAATGTGAAATCTGCGCCTTCTCTGTGGGCGAGCCGGAGATCAAACATCTTGCCCATCAGATGACCGGATACCGATCGGGAACATGCAGTGGCCAACATGAGGAGGCAAAAGCCTAGGGGTGGCGAGATCGCTTTAAAAAAATAGAGCAATAGACCGCCAAAGATCATAGCACCGACACCGGCTATTCCTGTGATTTGAGCGCGCCATCCGAAATATTTTCCTCTTTCTTCTGGCGCGAGATAATCGCTCGTCAGACTTCCCCACACCGTCCCGATTAAATTCGCGAGGATACGGAAGATCGCAATCAAAAAAATGAAACACGCGACTCGATATGAAAATGAGACAATGGGTAGGATGGCAATGAGAACAAGGATTGCCGCTTGAGAGTAAGCGCCTCGAACGAGAAAGCGTAAACGGCTCCCTAAGAAAGATACAATCCTAACAGCCATGAGTTGCGATATGGATCCGAATAAGAAAGGGATCGCGACCAGTAATCCTATTTCTTGTATCGTTGCTCCTAGAAGCAAACCTAGAGGAATTAGGAAATAGTCGGTTATGCCAATCATGATGGACGCAGCGATCCCTTCTTTCCAGGATACCTGAAGACTTGATTTGAATGGGGAGGTAAATGGAATGATATAGCGTGAGATCATAGAGGGGCTCGCTCAACAGAGATAATCAGGGCAGAGACGATAGGACCGCAAACTCAAGCATGTTTTGAATTCAAAAGTTCTCGTCATCCGTCGTTGTTAGTATTTTATCGGTAAATACAACGTTTGCCTTGAGCAGATCCAGCTTTTTTGGCCGGCCATTGACGTGTAAAATCTTTTAGCATATAAATAAGGGGTCGTGGTGTTTTGCGACCCCTCATCCTGAGGGCCGCCCGCCAGAAAACGGGACGGATCCGCCGGAGGCGGAAAGGCCCGAAGGATCTCGCGAGATCCTTCGCGGAGTTTACCCTGAGCGCTACTCCGCTCAGGATGACGCGCGAGGGGCTCATATAAAAATTAACAATTGGTCTGCACGCGGAAGGAGAAACGACTGTGTGGTTCATCATTCTCGCAATGTTCATCGCTGTTGGCTTCCTCGTGCGCAGGTGGCGGATGTCTATTTGGCCAGCGTTGGCACGATACCTGATCGTCCTGTTTTGCGTCTGGGCAGGGTTTGGGCTCTCCAGCGACGTTGTCACGTCAAACATAATACGGTACTTGGGGATTTCAATCGTTTTCGGAACAGGCGCTTTATTAGTTGCCGATATTTTGTGGGATATCCTTTTCCTGATCAGAAAAAAATTCTTTCGCGGGCGTGATGATAACGGCTATCTTTTGCCATCTTTCGTAGGAGAGATCTTCCGCGCTATGGAACTTTTAGCAAACCGCCGGATTGGTGCGTTGGTGGTGATCCAGAAAAAGATTGATTTAGAACCGTACCTGAGTGCTTCGATTCCGTTTGATGCGCAAGTGAAATCGGAAATTTTGGTTGCTCTCTTTGCGACCAGTTCACCCGTACATGACGGCGCTATCGTTGTTACCAATGGTCGCATCAAACGAGTCAAGGCGATCTTGCCCCTGGCCACAAATCATCCGCTTCCGATGGGATTTGGCACTCGCCATCGCTCTGCCATTGGAATCACTGAGAAGACCGATGCAGTGGTTCTCTTTGTTTCCGAGGAACGCGGTGAAATGAAGATCGCCTATCATGGCCAGCTCATTCGTGCGGATTCTCGAAATGAATTTCTAAAATATCTCTTAGCGGCTTTGAAAGGCAAGCGAATCCACTCTCAGCTTCAAGACTTAAGTCGTGACCCAATAAAGCGTGCCGTTTGACGACAAACAGGTACGCCATGCGAGGAGGGAATCAATATGTTTGGTACCATGAACGTTCAGAATGTACAGTGGGGACTGAAGGGTTTAGAAGACGTCATCAACATTCATCCTCTGTTTGTTCATTTTCCGGTTGCACTTATCCTTACGTCTGTTGCTTTCTATTTCTTGGGCAGCATATTTAGGAAGGATGAGCTCTTTGTAGCCGGTAAATGGGTTCTTTATTTTGGGACGCTCGCCGCGGCGATTACGGTTTGGACAGGGCTCCAAGCAGAAAAAACGGTGCCGCACGGCGGCGGAACCCACGACATCATGATGGTGCACCAATATTTTGGCTTCGTTGTGCTTGGTTTGAGCTTGATTCTCAGCCTTTGGGTGCTCTTTTCAAAAACACACATACCACCAAAAGGCCGGATTTTTTTTCTTATTGGTCTTGTGTTGGTCGGTCTCATTTTGATTCAAGGTGCAGACTTGGGCGGCCGGCTGGTCTTTTTAAATGGTGTTGGGGTAGGGCGGAAAAGTATGCTTGAAGAAACTTCTTCTCACGAGCATGGCGATCATGAGCACAGTACTCGTGAGCACGCGGGACATGAGCACGGCGGACGCGCAGTTGGCCCTTCTTAAGATCGATTCCTATGAAGCGGCTTTCACCTTCAGTATTTAAAATCCCAACGGACAAGCTTCGGACGGGTTACTACACAGACCGATATTTCCTTCGCACGCGCGATGTCCTCGTCCGAGACAAAAAGAACGTGACGGTCGGGTATCAATTTTTCCCTCGCGAAGATGCCGTGGTATGCGGTCTTGACGAGGCTATTGCGATTTTAAAAACTTGCGCGGGTTGTTATCGAGATCCAGTAAAAACCGAGGAGCTGTACCGCAAGCTTCGGGAAACGCAGTGGCATTTTCAGGATGCAAGCGCGAAACAAAACAAACGCGGGATCCTGGCTTGGGGAAAAGAGCGCGCCCGGGTTCGTGAACAGCTGAATCGTTTGTGGATGTCTGGCTGGAAACAGCTTAAGGTCTGCGCCTTGGAAGACGGTGCGAAGGTTCGGTCGTTTGAACCTATTCTCGCTATTGTGGGTGATCCGCGGCTGTTCACGCATTTGGAGACGCCTTTGCTCGGAACGATGGCACGCCCTACGGCGACCGCCACAGCAGTTGTCAAAGTGGTGGCGGCTGCCAAAGAGAAACAGATTTTATTTTTCTCGGCGCGATTTGACCACTATTGGGTTCAAGCAACAGACGGTTACGCCGCGTTGAAAGCGGGTGCGTTCGGTGTCTCCACCGATGCGAATGCGGATTATTGGGGGGTTGAAAGCTTGGGAACAATTCCACATTTTCTGGTTGGCTGTTACGCGGGAGATACTGCGGGGGCTTTTCTTGCTTTCGATCGTCATACGGATCCACGTGTGAATCGCATAGCGCTTGTCGACTGGGACAACGACTGTGTTGGCACGACACGCCGTGTGCTCGAACGCCTTCTTCAAGAAAAGTTTTCAATCCGAGGGCTTGTGGACCCGGGTTTCTTTTGTGAGTATGCGAAGGACTTGATCGGCCCCGGTAGGGGAAAACTTTGGGGCGTGCGATTCGATACGAGCGCCAGTATAAGAGATCGTTCGGTTCGTCAAAAGGATTCCTTTGGGGTTTGTCCGGAACTTGTCCGGGTGGCGAGACGTGAATTTGACCGGTGGGGGTGTCGCGAGCTCAAAATTGTGGTGTCTGGTGGATTTGATGAGAAAAAGATACGTGCCTTCGAACGCCGAAAAGTTCCGGTCGATGTGTATGGAGTAGGATCGAGCCTTTTGCGCCATCGGATTGATATTACTGCTGATGTGGTTGAGTACGACGGCCGTCCTTGTGCCAAGGTCGGGAGGATAAAGAAAAATTGGTCGCGACTGAAAAAGGTTTCATGAGGAAGAGGCAAAGTTGAAGAAAAACGATTGTTTCATGATCGTGGATGTGCAAAATGATTTTTGCCCTGGTGGTGCACTGCCGGTCAGAGAGGGAGACAAGATTGTCCCTTTGGTGAATCGTTTGCAGGCGAAGTTTGATCTCGTGATTGCCACTCAAGATTGGCATCCGAAGAATCACAAGAGTTTTGCGAGCAACCATCGTAAAAAGCCGGGCGAGGTGACCATCTTGAATGGCTTAGAACAAGTGCTTTGGCCAGATCATTGTGTACAGGGGACAGTCGGCGCTGAATTTGTATCGGAGCTGAAAACTGATCGGATCAACCACGTTTTCCAGAAAGGAACGGATCCTGAAATCGACAGCTACAGTGGTTTTTATGACAACGGGCACAGAAAAGCAACGGGACTTGGTGATTTTCTCATAAAAAAAGGTATTGCGGGCGTTTATGTCGTGGGGCTCGCGACCGATTATTGTGTGAAGTACACTGCATTAGACGCGGTCCGGCTGGGATTTCGTACCCACGTCATTGTCGATGCGACTCGCGGTGTGAATTTACGTCCGGGTGACGTGGACCGTTCCATCGAAGAAATGAAGCGCGCAGGAGTTCATATCACGAAAAGCGACGAGATCTTGACGGCACCCCGACGTTGCGGGACAATTGACGGATGAGGTGCCCATCTGATAGATTATCTCCTGCATGAAAGAACGGCGTTTCAGTGCTCGACACTTTATTGAACTTCCAATCCATTACCGGAAAATCCTTCCCGAGAAGGGAGCCGAAGGCGTTTCTACGAGCGTACAGGAACGAAGTCGGACAAAAAATCTTTCAGACGGCGGTCTCCTATTTTTGGCTCCTAAATCCTATCGGCCCGGTACGCAGTTTGAGCTCAGCTTTCCTGTGAAAGGGAAGGTCTTCTCGTTGAAAGCGTCGGTGGTTCATTCGTTGCTGGATCCGGCCACTGGTTTTTACGAAACGGGCATGTGTTTTTCAAATCCATCAGAGCTTTTTAAGATTCGGATGGCGGAGCAGCTTTATCAAATTGACAAGTTTAGAAAAAAGCTTTCGGAAGTAAAAGGGTATGCGGTGTCGGAAGAAGAAGCAGCCAAGCGGTGGATTGAGGAACATTCAGCAGAATTTGCCGAATTTTATCGATAAAGGATTCATGCGTGAAGATCGAATTTGTTAAAGGGGATATTACCGAAGCCGATACAGAAGCCATCGGAAACGCAGCCAACAGCCGATTGGCTGGAGGCGGCGGTGTCGACGGTGCTGTTCATCGCAAAGGCGGCCCTGACATCATGAAGGAGCTTAAGAAAAAATATCGCGGTTGCCCGACCGGAAACGCTGTCATCACAAGCGGGGGAAAGTTAAAGGCGAAGTATGTCATTCACGCGGTAGGCCCTGTTTATTCTGGCAAATCAAAGGATGCCGAATTGCTTGCCAACGCTTATCGGAGCAGTCTCAAACTTTGCACGAAACATGGGATAAGATCTATTTCTTTTCCTTCTATCAGTACCGGTGTCTACGGTTATCCGGTGGAAAAAGCAGCACCGATTGCGGTCAACACGACAAGAAATTACTTAAACCAACATCCAGAGATTGAATTAGTTCGTTTCGTTCTCTTCGACGATCGAACCCTTCAAGCTTATCAAGAGGCTTATTCTAGTTTAGTATCTCCACCTTTAGAAACTCCGTCTCAACCATCAAACAAAAAGGAGTTAAGAACCCATGGCCACCGCGTCAAAGTTTAATGAAAAAGTGCACCGTTTTTGGACGATCGTGATTTACGTCTTCTTACTTGGCGCACTCAGTACCTACTTTTTGCCGTTTGTCCGTGTGACGGTTCCGGTGTTCGGCAAGAAAAATTGGAGCGTACGGCAGATGGTTCGAACGATCCCAAAAGGCATCCGTACGGGGGAACAGGGCGAAAAGAAAATGACGGCTGATTTTGATTTCATCGATTTCGTGAAAGAAGTCGCTCCCAAAGGGGAAGGCACGGCTTCGGAGCGCAAGCAAGCGGCCAATTTAGTATTAGGGTTCCTTGTTCCGGTTGCGGCGGTCTTGGCTTATCTGGCGCTCGTTGTCGGATTATTTCTGGCGCTTTTGAAGAAGAGCGGGGCGTTTATTTTTTCTTCAGGTTTCACGACCGTCTGCGCCAGTTACGTCGTGTTGGGCATCCTTTATTTTGACGGTCTGGCTAGGAGTGCATTTTCGAGTGCATTGGCGAAAGCGGAAGAAAGTCCGTTTTTTTTCATTGCGGAACGTTTAGTCCAACAAGTTTCCATTGGGCCTGATCTTGGATTGATTTGGTTGGTTGCCCTGGCAGCGATGATTTTTCTCGCCAGTCTTCTGAGAATGTCTCGATCAAGACAAGCCTAATCGAGTTTCTGGAAACGCAAAAGAACCGTAAAAGAATCATAAGAGAACTATAAAGGAGGACGTGAAAAATGAGTATTCGGGTTTCGGATAAAATTCCTAGTATCAGCGCAGAAGCACTTCTGCCGAATGGCAAGGTGGACACGATCGACTTATCCTCATATAGGGGGAAGTGGCTCGTTGTATTTTTTTATCCCCTCGACTTCACCTTTGTATGTCCCACTGAAATTCGGGGTTTTAATTCGCGCTACGAGGATTTTAGGAGACTGGGTGCGGAGGTGGTTTCGATCAGCACCGATAGCGTTTACTCGCATAAAGCTTGGGTGGAGCACGGACTGGGTCCCGTTAAGTTTCCGATGGTAGGGGATACGAACCACAATGTTGCCGAAGCATTTGGCGTTTTGCTTCCGGAGAAAGGGATCGCGCTTCGCGGGACGTTTATCATTGATCCTAAGAGTATTGTGCGAAGTGCGGTGATCAATGATCTTCCTGTCGGGCGCAGTGTGGACGAAACCCTAAGAACGCTTCAAGCGCTCCAGACAGGTGAACTCACCGGATGCGAATGGCAGCCGGGGCAGGAAACGATCAAGGTTTAATCGCCCCACGACATTGGAACGTTGCAAGCACGACTCGCACCTCCATTGCGATCATCGAGGATCTGTTCAGAAGCGACCTTGGTATCGCAACGCTCTGCTTTTGGTTTCTCTCCTCATTGTTATTCTTCTTACCGCTTCTCATTTTGCGGATGCCCTGAAGCCATTCCGACACACCTTCTTTGGTTACGTGCGCATCATTTGGTGGGCACTTGCGTTAGGCTTCTTTTTAGGGGGCGTCATTGAACACTTTGTGCCCCAAGCCTACATTTCCAAATATCTCGGTCGGCCCCAAAAGAGAACGGTCTTTTATGCGGCAGGCTGCGGTCTTTTGGCGAGTGCTTGCAGCCACGGCGTTTTAGCGCTCGCCATGGCGCTTCACAAAAAGGGCGCCTCCGGTCCGGCTGTTATCAGTTTCCTTCTGGCAAGTCCCTGGGCGAATCTGCCGGTCACTATCATCTTGATTGGTTTCTTCGGTTGGAAAGGACTTCTCATCATTTTAGCCGCCGTGTTCGTGGCTGTGGTGACGGGCTTCGTCTTTCAAATTTTGGATCAAAAGGATTGGATTGAACGCAACCCTTTTTCGGTTTCGGTAGACTTCAATTACTCCATACGCCGCGATTTCGCTAGAAGGTTCCGTGATTATCGGTTTACCTTGGAAGGCGCCGCGAATGATCTGAAGGGAATTGCAAAGGGAGCTTATGAGCTCGCAGAGATGGTTCTCTTTTGGATTTTGCTGGGCATGGTTTTAGCTGCTCTCACCTCTGCTTTTGTTCCACAGGCCGTATTTGACCGGTTTCTCGGTCCTACGTTTTCCGGCCTTATCATGACGATGTTAGTCGCGGCGGTTGTCGAAGTGTGTTCGGAAGGAACGGCACCGCTTGCTTTTGAACTTTACCGGCAAACGGGCGCTTTTGGGAACACGTTTGCCTTTCTTATGGGCGGGGTGGTGACGGACTACACCGAAATCGGCCTTCTTTGGTCGAATTTGGGGAAAAAAACAGCGCTATGGTTGATTGCAGTGACACTCCCGCAAGTCCTCCTGATCGGTTACTTGTTCAACCATTTTCTCATGTAATCGGGGCGTTACAAGTGATATATTGATGTGGCAAAGACGTCGTGAATGGATTCTAACGGATGACCTTTGAGGTGCCATGAGAAGAGTTGGAGACAAGCGGAATTACACGCGAGTTCCGGTACCCGTCAATGTTCGAGTTTCGTCCAGTCAAGGCGAAACGGTTTCTGGGCAGGTCAAGGATCTGAGCGTGAATGGTTTTTTGGTCCTTTGCAGGAAACAACTTCCCGTTCGAAGTCTATGCCATGTGACCTTGATCTTGGCGTACGGCACTGAGAGAGTTGATGTAGAAATGGATGGCCGAGTGGTCCGCGCGGCTCAAGATCGTATGGCGATCAAAATTACAAAGGTGACGGGAAAAAGTTATGAGCATGTACGTAACTTAGTCCTGTACAGCGCAACGCACGGAAAGCAAATGCAGCAAGATCTCACTAATATTTTAAAGGCACAAGAGACGACAAATCGATTTTTGGAAGAACTTTTGCGTAAATTCGGGTGAACTCACTTGATCGGGCGGGCAGAAGATTCCGAGGGATTTATGGGGATTGAGACAACCATCATCGGGGGATATCCCAAAATCGGCTCATCGACGGATGAGCAAAAACTGAGGCGGACACTCCATCAGTTTGATCGTGGAAATCTTGAGGAAGAAGACTTGGCTCACGTGTATAACGAAGTGACAGAAATTGCGATCCAGCGTCAAGTTGATGCTGGTATTGACATGGTCACGGATGGCTTGATTCGATGGGATGATGCGGTCACGTATCTGGGGCGAAAAATTGCGGGCTTCGACTTCGGCAGACTGATCCGGTACTTTGATACGAATACCTTTTACCGCGAGCCGATGATCGAGTCGCGTCTGGAAGCATTGAGACCGTTAACGGTAGATGATTACCGGTTTGCTGCGGCGCACGGCTCAAAACCCGTTAAGGCGGTTCTGACAGGTCCTTTTACATTCGCTAAGTTGTCGCGCAACCGGTTTTACCGGGAAGAGCGGCAGCTTCTATTTGATTTATGCCACATCCTCCATCGGGAGGTAGAAGCGCTTGAAGAAGCCGGCTGCTTGCATATCCAGTTCGATGAACCTTGTCTTTTGCGCCACAAGCAGGATTTGAAACTATTTTTTCAGGCTTATGAAATCGTGACGGCAGAACGTTCCAAGGCAGAGAAGACAATTCTTTTTAACTTCGGATCGATCGAAGGGATTTACCCGAAGATTCTCGAGCTTCCGGTCGAGCGTATTGGAATAGAGCTGATCAAAGGGCATAAGAACTGGGACGTTCTCAAAGAAGCGAAATGGACTAAGAAATTGATGGCCGGCGTGATCGATGCGCGAAACACAAAAATGGAATCCGAATCTGAGGTGGTAGAACTTGTTCAAAGGCTCGGAGACGAAATTGCGTTGGATCAAGTTTGGCTGTCACACAATCATAGTCTTGAGTTTTTACCCCGGAGTAATGCGGATAAAAAAATGGAACTTCTGGTGCACGTTGCCAGGCAGTTGAAGGGAGCGGGTGTTTCATAGTGTTTCCAACGACTTCAGTCGGCAGCTTTCCAAAACCAGGCTATCTTGCCAAAGCACGTTCTCAATATTCCGAGAACCAGATTTCAAGGAAAGATCTGGAAGAGCTTGAGAAAAGAGCGACGCAGGAGTGGATCCGATTTCAAGATGAGATTGGGATCGACGTTCTGGTGGATGGCGAAATGTATCGAGGAGACATGGTGACTTATTTTGCTGAGCATTTTAGCGGATTCCAAATCAGCGGTCTGGTTCGCTCCTATGGAAATCGTTACTACCGGAAACCGATCGCGGTGGGAGAAATTGAGCGCGCCAATCCGGTCACGGTGGAATGGTTTAAATATGCGCAAAGTTTAACCCAAAAACCGGTCAAGGGGATGTTGACGGGTCCTTACACCATTATGGATTGGTCGTTTGACGAGTTTTATTCTTCTCGGCGTGATTTTTGTTTACGACTGGCTCATGTCATTCACGAAGAAGCCAGGGACTTGGAAGAAGCAGGGGCGCAATATGTCCAGATTGACGAGCCCGCTGTTTCGGTACGGCCGGATGAAATCGATTTGGCAATCGAAGCGATGGGAATTGTGACGGATGGGTTGAAGGCGAAAACCTTAACTCATATCTGTTACGGAGATTTCGCAGGGATCTATCCTAAAATGCTCGAGCTTCCTGTCGATCAAATCGATCTTGAACTTTCGAACAGCGAGTTTGGTCTCCTCGGTTTGTTTAAAACATCGCCGTTTACGAAGGAAATCGGTTTGGGCGTCGTCGATGTCCACAACCACAGGATCGAAACGAAAGATGAAGTGAAATCGCGGATTCGCAAAGCGGCCACGGTCATCAAAGCGGATAAAATTTATGTGAGCCCTGATTGTGGACTAAAGACGCGGACGGTTGAGGAGGCTAAAGGTAAACTTAAAGTCATGGTCGAGGCGACGAAAGAATTGCGCGAAGAGTTTGCATCCTAAGATGGCAGACTTAAAAGAAGGTCAAGAGGCACCGGATTTTTCGCTTCCAGCGACTGACGGGAAGCACGTCAAACTCAGTGATTTCAAGGGCAAGAAAAATGTGGTGCTTTATTTTTATCCGAAGGATGACACGCCGGGCTGCACGAAAGAAGCATGCAGTTTCCGTGACGTGTCTAGGGGGTTCCGTGCGGCAGGTGCGGAGATCTTCGGCGTCAGTTTTGACGATTTGAATTCTCACAAGAAATTCAGCGACAAATACGAACTTCCTTTTCCGTTGCTCACCGATCAGCACAAAAGTGTGGCCAAGCGGTACGGTGTTTACAAGAAGAAAAGTCTATATGGGCGGTCCTTTATGGGGATCGCGCGTACCACATTTTTGATTGATCGAGACCAGAAAATCAGGAAAATCTTTACGAACGTAAAAGTAGAAGGCCACGCAGGAGAAGTACTAACCCAAGTGAAATCCCTTTAAATCCGCATCTATCCACCGGCATCAAATAGCACCAGAATTCCGCAGTTTTACCCGTAGCGTAGGTTTTATTAACCTACCCAAGGTTTCGGTCACCACCAAATCTTGGCGGAAACGTGCCCTACGCGAAGTTGGGGAATTTCTGGCTGTGCATGTGTTGCTTTTTCTGACCCCCTAAGATATACTACGGCTCGTAGAACGCATTTAAGTCTATGAAACAATTGAAGATAGGTCTTCTTGGGCTGGGCCAAGTAGGGAAAGGTGTCTATTCAATTTTGCGATCGAAGCGAGCGGATCTTGCCCGAAAATGTGGTACCTCACTTCGGATTGTCAAAATTGCTGTTCGGAATCCCGCAAAAAGACGTGGGGTCCGCCCAAGTCGTCACCAACTCACGGCGGATGCTCACCAAGTGGTACGAGATCCGAGCGTGGACGTTGTCGTCGAGTTAATTGGCGGCATAAATCCTGCTAAGGAGTTGATTCGCGAGGCGCTCCGCACAAACAAAGACGTCGTGACCGCGAACAAGGCACTTCTGGCTGAACACGGCCGTCAGTTATTTCGAGAAGCTCAGAAACGAGGCCGTCATCTTTTATTTGAGGCGAGTGTCGGCGGCGGGATTCCGGTCATAAAAGTGGTGCGAGAAGGTCTAATTGCAAACCGAATTCGGTCCATTCGTTCGATCATCAATGGGACTTCAAACTACATCTTGACTCAAATGTCGAAGTCCCATTTGGATTTTAAAGAAGCGCTCGCACTGGCGCGTGAAAAAGGGTATGCGGAGGCGGATCCTACCTTGGATGTTGAGGGTACCGATGCGGCACACAAGTTAACGATTTTGGCTAGTTTGGTATTTGGGGGATGGATCCGCTTTCGAGATATTTATGTGGACGGTATTTCCAGAATTCGAAGCGAGGATATCTCGTTTGCAGAAGAATTTGGTTACGCGATTAAGCTGCTCGCCATCGCAAAGAAAACACCGTCTGGAGTGGAAGCGCAGGTTCGGCCGACGCTTCTGCCCAAGTCTCACGTGCTCTCGAGTGTGAACGGGTCCTACAATGCGGTTTTAATGAGCGGGGACGAGGTCGGCGAGATCCTTCTTTATGGAAGAGGTGCTGGGAGTCTGCCGACCGGCAGTGCGGTCGTAAGTGATTTAGCCGATTTAGCGCGAATGAGATTGGGGGGGATCCACCATCCCTTTCATATGGATTTTCGTTCTTTGCCTGTGCGAAACGTCGCTTTGCTCTCATCGCGCTATTACCTGAGGTTTCACGTTGTGGATCAGCCAGGCGTTTTGGCAAAAATTTCGCACGTCTTGGGACGGCATCAAGTGAGCATCAGTGATGTGATTCAAAAGGAACAGCGAATCGGCGGTGTCGTCCCACTCATCTTATTGACCCATCGGGCATCCGAACGTGCCCTCAGGCGTGCGATTCACCGGATCAACCAGTTAACCGTGACGCGCGGAAAAGCACAGGTTTTGCGGATTGAGGATGATCCCCCACCAACTGTGTCAGTGAGACGCCACGGCGGGTGATCAACGGATGGAGCCAATGAGAAAATATGTTCCATTATTTTTCATAAAAGTTGGTGGGGGATGAGTCCACTTAAGAACGTTCCAGTTAAAAAGATCGGAGTCATTGAGCGGTATCAAGAATTTCTTTCCGTCTCGAACGAGACGCCGATTATCTCGTTAAACGAAGGCAATACGCCGCTCATTCTTTCCGAAGCGCTTCCGAAAGAACTTCGTCTTAGTAACATACGGATTTATTTCAAGTTTGAGGGGCTCAATCCAACCGGTTCTTTTAAAGATCGCGGAATGACGATGGCTGTTTCGAAAGCGCTTGAAGAAGGCGCTACCTCCGTCATGTGTGCTTCAACGGGGAATACGTCTGCTTCTGCTGCTGCGTTTGCTTCGCGATGCGGGATGAAGTGTTATGTTTTGATTCCGGAAGGAAAAATTGCGAAGGGGAAACTGCTGCAAGCTTTTCGCTATGGTGCGAAAGTAATCATCGTAAAGGGAAATTTTGATGTTGCGCTCGAGCTTGTCAAAAAGATAACGTCTACCCACCCGATCAAAATTGTCAATTCAGTAAATCCGTATCGGATCGAAGGACAAATGACGGCAGCCTTCGAAATTTGTGACGATTTGGGCGATGCACCCGATCATCACGTGATTCCGGTTGGGAATGCAGGGAATATTACTGCCTATTGGCGAGGTTACAAAAAGTACAAAGAAGCAGGTCGATCGGAACGCCTTCCCAGGATGCTCGGCTTTCAAGCGGCAGGTGCGGCGCCGATTGTGCTCAATCGGGTTGTGGAGCAGCCAGAAACGATTGCCACGGCCATCCGGATTGGAAATCCGGCAAGTTGGAAAGGTGCGCTCGAAGCGCGCGATGAATCAGGCGGTCTGATCGATAGTGTGACGGACAGTGAAATTACGTGGGCCTACCGGTTCCTGGCGGAGCGGGAAGGAATTTTTGCAGAACCAGCATCCGCTGCAGCAGTGGCCGGATTTGTTAAATGGGCGAGGAAAGGTTACTTTGAAGAAGGGAGCAGCGTTGTGTGTACCTTGACAGGATCGGGACTGAAAGATCCCGAATTTGCTTTGAGTTTTGAGGATTCGATGGAAGCGGTCGAGCCACGCATAGATGCTGTTCTTCGGGCGGTGCAGGCCTAACGAATCGGGAGCAGGATACCGAGTGTGTATCTGATCACGAATCCGGAATCGAGCGTGCGTAAGTTCATTCGGGGTGTGGAGTACGGAATGCGGAAGGGTAAAACCCAGAGTACTTTGAATTTTGACCATTCCGAACTTCGCATTCCGAATTCCGAATTAAATGGGGGACTTCACTCATGAAGTATCTTCTCGTTATTCCAGATGGAATCGGGGATCGGCCGATTTCGGCGTTGGGTGGCAAGACACCGCTTGAGATAAGCCGGATTCCTAATCTGACGTACTTTGCACGAGCCGGCAAGGTGGGCATGGTGCGCAATGTCCCCGAGCGGATGGAACCTGCCTCTCATATTGCGATTTCGTCTCTGCTCGGCTACGAGCCTAAGCGGTATCTCGCAGGACCAGGGCCTTTGGAAGCGGCGAATATGGAAATAAAGCTCGAAGACAATGAAGTTGCGTTTCGAATGAATTTCGTGACGGAGTTCGACGGTATTTTGGCCGATGCGACAGCAGGTCGAGTCACAACGAAAGAAGCAAAGGCGCTCGTGAATTTCCTCAACAAAAAACTGGCGAGCGACTTTGTCCGTTTTTTCCCAGGCCACGAGCACCGGCACCTTGCGGTCATCAAGGATGCGCGGGGTTTTGAGGCGCTTTCGGCCACGTGTGCAGCCCCTGGTTCTATTGTCGGAGAGAAAATTGAGGATCAGCTGCCGAAAGGACCGGGTGAAGATTTAATTACGAAACTCATGTACGATGCCAGACTTCTGCTCAAAGATCATGAGATCAACCAGGTCCGAGTAGATTTGGGCGAGAATCCGGCGAATATGGTATGGCTTTGGGGGCAGGGAGGGACGCCTCGTCTTCCGAAATTTTCAGAGCGTTTTGGCGGCTTGACGGGTGCGTCCATTTCAACGGTTGATCTCGTCAAAGGTTTCTCACGGTTGATCGGGTTAACGGTGATGGAGCTTTCGGCGAAATACAACTCTCCGGATTTTGATTACCGGGGTGAAGCGCAAGCGATGCTCGACCTTTTTGAGGAAAAGGATTTTGTTTGCGTTCATACGAGAGCGTGTGACGTCGCGGCACGTGAAGGAAATGTGACACGAAAAGTGATCGCGCTTGAATCCATGGACCGTCACATTCTCGGAGCTGCGAAATCTTTTTATGAAAAAGAAAAGAATAGCCGTGTTTTGATCGCTCCGCTCCATACGACCTCCTGTGATCTGAGAACTCGAATGCAAGAAGCCGTTCCCTTTGTTGCTGCAGGAAAAAATATCGTGCCCGATGAGATTGAGTGTATTAACGAAGCGACAGCGCGCCTATCCAGCCTTCGTTTTAAAGAGGGTTGGAAGTTGATGGATTCATTTTTGAGCGAGCAAGAGATGGGTTGACGGTTCACACAATGCCACTGATTGTCCAAAAATATGGCGGAAGTTCGGTTGCAAATGCCGAGCGAATCAAACAGGTTGCCAAACGTGTCGTCCAGACCAAAAGAAAAGGGAATCGCCTTGTCGTCGTTATTTCTGCGCTCGGGCGTACGACCGATCAATTTTTGAAGATTGCAGGCCAGGTAGCGGAGCGACCGAGCGAGCGAGAAATGGATATGCTTCTCGCAACAGGCGAACAAGCTTCCGTAGCGATTTTGGCGATGGCCATTCAGGAACTCGGTGAGAAGGCCATTTCATTTACTGGGCCGCAAGTCGGTATCATCACGGACCAAAGTCATACCCGGGCCCGTATTCTGGACATTAATACGGAACGCATTCGACAGGCACTCCGAGGCGGCAATATCGTCCTGGTCGCTGGCTTTCAAGGCAAGACGGTGACTGAGGAAATCACAACACTCGGCCGCGGTGGTTCTGACTTAACCGCAGTCGCTCTTGCGAAGGCGTTTCATGCCAAGCAGTGCGAGATTTATACGGATGTGGGGGGAATATACACGGCGGATCCGAGGGTTGTCCCTCAAGCTCGGAAGCGGAGTCGCATCAGTTACGATGAAATTTTGGAGCTCGCTTCACTTGGCACCCAAGTGATGCAAGCACGTTCGATTGAAGTAGGCAAAAAATTTAACATCCCGATTCTGGTTCGATCGAGTTTAAATCACGCATGCGGTACGTGGATTTCGAAGGAGATACCAAATATGGAAGAGGTAGTGGTCAGCGGAATTGCACTGAATCAGGACGAAGCGAAAATCACGATTTTCAAAGTTCCGGACAGGCCCGGGATGGCAGCGAAAATTTTTAAGACGCTTGCCGATGACGATATTAATGTCGACATGATCATTCAAAATAAGACGCAGACAAACTTGACGGACATTTCGTTCACCGTCTTTAAAAGCGATTTGAAACGTGCGATGGACTCGGTGAAGAAAGCGGCACGGCTCGTACGGGCACGCAGTATCTCCTGCGACCAGGATATCGCGAAAGTGAGTATTGTGGGCGTTGGGATGAAGTCTCACTCCGGGGTTGCTTCGAAGATGTTTGGTGTCTTGGCCAAAAATAAGATTAATATCGAGATGATTTCTACTTCTGAGATTAAGATTTCTTGTGTCGTGCGCGGCACGAAAGGCAAACTGGCTGCCCGTGCGATTCATCAAGCATTTGGATTGGGGAAAAAATGACGAAAAAAATTCAAATTTATGATACCACGCTGCGCGATGGAGCTCAAGGCGAAGGCATAAGTCTGTCGCTTCAGGATAAGCTGGCACTGGCGAAGCGTTTTGACGAGTTTGGAGTCGATTACGTTGAAGGCGGCTGGCCGGGATCGAATCCTAAAGATCTTGCCTTCTTTAAAGAGGTGAAAAAGCTCAAGGTCAAACGCGCCAGAATCGTCGCGTTTGGCGCGACGCGCCGCGCAAATACAAAGGTTTCCAGTGATCCTAATATCAAGGCGCTGCTAGAAGCGGGAACGAAAACGGTGGCCATTTTCGGAAAGAGCTGGGATTTTCACGTTCGGAAAGTATTTGGAACGTCGCTTGCTGAAAATCTCAAGATGATTCGGGATTCGGTAGCGTATTTAAAATCAAAAAAACTCGAAGTCATTTTCGACGCGGAACATTTTTTTGATGGCTTTCAAGCCGCTCCTGGTTATGCAATTCAATGCATTCGTGAAGCTGCCCGTGCGGGCGCGGATCTTATCTGTTTGTGTGACACGAACGGAGGATCTCTTCCTCGTCAAATTGCAGTAGGCGTGAAGCGAGCACGGAAATCTGTGCCAGCACCGCTTGGGATTCATTGCCACAATGACGGAGGTTTGGGCGTTGCGAATTCCATTGCAGCGGTTGAACACGGTGCGGTCCAGGTCCAAGGCACATTCAACGGTTATGGAGAACGCTGTGGCAACGCGAATCTGACGACTTTGATTCCGGTGTTGCAAATGAAGATGAACCTCTGTGCCCTGTCTAAGCATCAACTCCGGAAGCTCACCGAGATTTCACATTATGTGGCGGAAGTGGCGAACATGCCGATCGAGAACAATCAACCTTTTACGGGACGTTCTGCCTTTGCCCACAAAGGAGGTGTTCATGTGAATGCGATGCTCAAGCACGCGAAGACCTATGAGCACATGAACCCTGCGTTGGTTGGGAACCGGCGGCGTTTTTTAGTTTCAGAACTGAGCGGCAAATCAAACGTGCTGCTCAAAGCCAAAGAACTCAATATTCCGCTCCAGAAGGATGCTCCTCATGCAAGAGCGATCTTGCAGAAGCTGGCACAACTTGAAAACGAAGGTTATCAGTTTGAAGCGGCGGAGGCGAGCTTTGAGCTCTTGATGAAAAAAGAGCTTGGAAAATACAAGAAATTTTTTAAGGTAAAGGAAGCGGAAGTTCTGACGGAGAGGATCGGCGGAGGTTCTTCCGAGTCA
>MHFT01000027.1 GCA_001804315.1 Omnitrophica bacterium RIFCSPLOWO2_12_FULL_50_11 | reverse complement strand
CATGCAGAGCCCGCTCCGCGTAGGTAGCCTGTTGAAACCCGAACTCGCGTGATTCAGAGCTGATTCATCTTTCCTATTGTACGAGCGGCGTCCAAGGCGGGCTAGCGCAACCACCGGCACCTCCAAGCAGGAACTGGCGGGGATTGCTCCGGTAGATAACGCCGGTCTGATCGATACAATAACTAAAGTTGGCCTGGTTGTTCAACCAGAAGGCCGTTAAAGAATACGTGCTCCCTGCCGGCACCCGTTGATACCATAACAAATGACCGTGTTTCGTCGGAAAACCTGCCCAAGTAGGATCCAGGTACGGCGGGTTTGCTCCGAGCAGTTGATTCGCAGCACCCGACCCTACGGCTCCTTGCACACAATACGTGGGCGGATTCTGCGCTCCTCTGCAGCTTTCCAAAGCCGTGCTAAACGCGCGCAAGTCCCCTTGGGCTGCATTATCGTTGGCATTGATTCGCGCCCGCAGTAGGTTCGGAATCGCGATCGCGGCAAGCAAGCCAATGATCGCCACGACGATCATGATTTCAACAAGCGTAAAGCCTTTTCTTTGCATAGAGCACTCCCGCTCGCGTCCTTTCTCAACTAGACATGTTCCGAAAACCTGCTCGCCCTAGTCGGAGCGAGCAGGTTACCAGTCTTATTGTGTCACAGCTACGCCGTTGCAGGATGTGCCAGCAGTAACTGCAGGAGCTGCACCTACACTAACACGAAGCACACCTGTTTGATCGACACAATAACCATTATTTGCCTGATTCGCTAGTGCCGTTGCCGCTAATGTATACGACTGAGCACCTACAGCGTAAACAAGGGTATGACCATGTTTTGGTACCCCTGCTCCAACCGCCCCCCAAGTGAGGTCGAGATAAGGAGGTACTGCACCCGTTAAAGAATTCACTCCTGCTCCCGCTGCAACACAGTATGCCGGCGGCTGTTGTGCTGCCCGGCAACTTTCAGAGGCAGTGCTAAACGTCCTCAGATCTCCTTGAACGCTGCTATCGTTGGCATTGATTCGCGCCCGCAGTAGGTTCGGAATCGCGATCGCGGCAAGCAAGCCAATGATCGCCACGACGATCATAATTTCAACAAGCGTAAAGCCTTTTCTTTGATCTATCGTTTTCATTTTCTGTTTCCTCCGTTTGTTAAAGTTGTGATGCCGTTCACATCATGTCATCTATACTGTCAACGTTCATGCCATACTGATACATTTCTGGCCACTTTTTACAATGTCTTGCGCCTAAATGACTTGCGATTGCAGATAAGCGTCGTAAAGAACTTTGAGGAGGGCTGCCTACCACGAGAGGCGTAAAAAAAATTTGACATATGTAAAAAATGATTTTCCTCGATTGTCTTTCGGATTTAAACCAACGGCATGAACCGGATGGCATCTAACCTGTAAGGACAGTCCCACCGCTCGGGCAATTTGCTCCGTCCGCAGTGAGACCGCTTGGGTTTCCATAAATGTAAATCACATTGTACGCATCGCCGCAGAATCCTCGAGTGCCGGAGAAACCTACGTTATTGGGCACCGCGGTGACGGTATAAGATTCGCCGCTATTTCCCGAGACAAGCTGAAAGGTGTAGCCATTTTTCACGCCTCCTTCTAAGCCACCGCCCAGATATGCACTCCCCATGGCGCTCAAGCTAGCGGGAAATGACGCATTTGCCCCTCGATAAGAAACCGCAGCGCTCTGGATGGTTTTGATGGCACCCTGCACCGCCCCCTCATTGGCTTGGACGCGCGCACGGATAAAACTGCTCGAAGCGATCGCTACGATAATACCAATCACAACGATCACGACGACCAATTCGATCAAAGTAAAACCGCTCTTACTCAGCTCCCTTTTTTCACAAGGCCATAAGTTAATCATCGTTTTTCCTACTGCCCATCAACTTCAGGACGCTATCCTGTACTTGCTGATCTTATACTGGAGTGCCTGCCTCGTCAGGTTCAGCTTTCGCGCCGCTTTATTCTTATTCCCATGCGCTTCTTCAATCGCTTTCTCAATCAACTCTCTTTCATAAGCTTCTACAGACTGCCGCAAATCGCCTGTTTCCTTTATCGGCTGCGCCTTCAGAGAACTAGAGACCTCACTTTGTTGCAGCACTTTCTGTGCCGTCTCTCGATCAATCTCATCTTTATCTGTCAGCGCCACCAGCCGCTCCATCATATTCTCTAGCTCACGCACATTGCCCGGCCAATCATAGTGAGTGAATACTTCCATAGCCTCCTGCGTAACTTTAAAGCGGCGCCCCACCCCCTGTTTTTCTGCAAATAATCCAAGAAAATAATACACAAACACAGGGACATCCTCTCTTCTGTGTCTCAAGGGCGGAAGTACCATCGGGATCACATTTAAGCGGTAAAATAAATCCTCCCGGAACTCGCCTTTTCTGATAGCGTCAGGCATATTTTTGCTCGTCGCTGCAATCAATCGAAAATCGCAACTGATGTCTTTAATTCCACCGACGCGCTTGAGGATCCGTTCCTGAAGAACCCGGAGGATTTTCGCTTGCAATTGAAGAGACATATCACCAACTTCGTCGAGAACAAACGTTCCTCCGGCTGCCAATTCCAAGAGGCCCATCTTCGAGCCCTGCGCTCCGGTGAAAGCACCTTTTTCGTAGCCGAAGAGTTCGCTCTCAAGCAAATTTTCCGGGAGCGCTGCGCAATTAATACTCACAAACGGCCCTTTCCGGCGTTTCGAACGGTAATGGATTGCACGGGCGACCACTTCCTTACCGGTTCCACTTTCACCCATAATCAAGACCGTACTGTCACCCTTCGCAACCTTCTCAATTAACTTGAAGATTTCCTTCATTTCAGCAGTATTGCCGATTAAGTTTTTAATCTGGTACCGACGTTCGAACGATCGATCGTAGCCACCCAGTTTTGGAATCAATCTTTTTTGACTGAGCGCCTTCCTCACCGATTCGAGAAGTTCGCCAATTTTAAACGGCTTCACCAGATAATCACTTGCCCCTGAACGAATTGCACCAATGGCCGAATCTAACGAGGCATGTCCCGTAATCACCACGACATTAATTTCAGGATCAAGCGTTTTCAAGCGCTTGATCACTTCTAAGCCTTCGAGCCCGGGCATCACGAGGTCTGTCACGACGAGGTCTGGACGGTGTTCAGAAGCGGCTTTTAAGGCTAAAATGGGATTGTCGAAACGGCTTACACGGAATCCTTCTTGTGTCAGCGCTTCTTCAATCGTGTCACAAACATGCACTTCGTCATCAATAACAAATATTTTTTCGTGTCCTGTCATCGTTCACCCGTAAAATCTGGGCAGAAATAGCTCCACCCTCGTTCCTTCGTGTTTTTTGCTGTGAACCACGAGACGCCCACCATGCTGATTCACCACCTTGTATGCCTGCGCCATGCCCAGACCGGTGCCACTCGCCTTCGTGGTTCGAAAAGGAATGAACAGCGAACTGAGTTCCTTCTGATCCATCCCGTTCCCTGTATCTTGGATTGAAATCTGGATTTCATCACGATTTCGATAACAGTCGACCTCCAGTCGACCGCCGCCGGGCATGGATTCATAGGCATTCGTCAAAAGATTCATCATGGCCTGCTTCATTGCTTCCGAATCCACATTCATCCGGACGCTTTTCCCTTTATAGAGGTGAACCACCTTCACATTCGGATCAAACGCTTCCTGATGCGTCATGAGCATCAACACCTGTTCAAGAAATCGATCTACCGAAATCGTTTCACGCTTTAATTCTGAGAGGCGCGTAAAATCCAGAAGACCGCTAAAAATCCGCTTAACGCGGTCTGACTCCTCTACAACGGCATCCATCAACTTTTGCTGAGTTTTCGTCAATTTCGAACGCAGGTCTTTTGATATGAGTTCCACCGATCCACTAATAGATGCAAGCGGGTTCCTAATCTCATGGGCAATATTAGAAATGACTTCGCCCAATAAGGCGAGCCGTTCCTGCGCCTTCATTCTGCCTTCCAAAGTCCGAATCCTTCCGGAAAAATAATACGTTAAGAATGCGACGATCAAAAAGACGGTGATTTGAACGTAAGTGGCATAAAAAAGGTAGATCGGGTCTTCCCGCCCCATAAACGAAGGGCGTGGTAAAAAGTATAGGTCCGGAAGCACCTGGTAATGGGTGAGCAACATCATCCCCATGAACAAAACGCCGCTTGCGACGGCGACGTAAAAGCTCACGCTCGGCCTTAATACAAAGCCCGCGCTCAAAATGGACAGGACATAAACAGCTGCGAATAAACTTTCTGCCCCGCCCGTGTAATAAATCAACGCACTTTCGAGCATGAGGTCCCACCCAATTTGAACGAGAGAAAGGAAACGCAAACGGTATCCAGATGACAACCACACGAGGTAAAGCACACTTAAGATTGCAATCGCCGCGATTAAGGCATAAAAAACCGTCCGCTCCAGTGGAAAGACGAACTGGGCGTAAAACACAAGTAATGTCGCGATGAACAGCCTCGCCATCATGAGCACGCGCAACCGCTTGCGCGTAAGGGTAGTCGTCACCATATTAACCCAGCGCTTGGGTGAGCGTAAGAATGGGTAGGAACATGGCAATCACAATCCCGCCGATCACAATCCCCAGAAAGGCAATCACGAGCGGCTCGATGAGAGAAGTTAAGCCTTCTACGGCATTGTCGACTTGAACGTCATAAAAATCTGCGATCTTCGTAAGCATTTTATCGAGCTCCCCTGTTTCTTCACCCACTGCTACCATCCGGACCACCATAGGCGGAAACACCTTTTTTTTGCCGAGCGGAGCCGAGATGCTTTCCCCTTCTTTGATTGAATTACGGACCTCAGCCACGATCAGTTCAATTTGCCGATTCCCCGCTGTTTCGCCGACGATATCGAACGCGTTCAAAATCGGAACCCCGCTTTTGACGAGTGTCGACAACGTCCTCGAAAACTTACTGACCGCCACCTTTAAAATCAAAGGACCAAAAATTGGCATTTTGAGTTTCAAGGTATCTAAGACAAGCCTCCCTTTTTTTGTTCGGATGATTTGGAAAAACGAAAAAAAGACACCGGCGGTACCGATCACAACGGCCACGATGTTTCTTCGAAGCACCTCACTGAACGAAATCAGAAGCTGTGTGGGCAGCGGTAAGGGGGCATCCAACTGTTTGAAAATATCCGCAAATTGAGGAATCACCCATGTCAGCATCGCAAACGTAATCAAAAATGCCAAGGTGGCCACAACGATCGGGTAGATTAAAGCGGACTTGATCTTTTTTTGGAGCGCGCTTGTTTTCTCAGTATAGGATGCAAGCCTGTCCAGAATCTCTTCTAGATTCCCGCTCTGTTCTCCCGCCCGCACCATGCTCACAAAGAGGGCCGAAAACACCTTCTTATGTTTGGACATCGCATCGGACAAACTGCTCCCGCTTTCGACATCATCATGAATGGCCTGAACTACTCTCTGAAGATTCAAGTTCTCAACCTGCTCCGTCAGGATCGAAAGCGCCTGCACAAGCGGAACTCCGGCCTCGACCATGGTCGCCAACTGCCGCGAAAGGACCACGAGTTCATCCATTTTGATCTTGCGCGCCCTTTTTCCGCCGACGCTTGACTTGGAAAAAATCTGTACCTTTGCCTTGCGCTCATTGATGCGGACGATCAGATAATCATGCTCTCGCAGCCAAGCAATGAGATCGTCGGCCGTCGCAGCTTCTCGGACACCTGTGATGCTTTTTGCCTGTTTATCCTTTACAACATATTCGAATTCCGGCATAGGGACCTCTCCTCCTCATGATTCTTCAAACGTGGTGACCCGAAGCACCTCTTCCAAAGTGGTGTGTCCTTTTTGAAATGCCTCGATGGCGTTTTCAAAAAGTATTTTCATTCCCTTTTTCCTGCCAGCTTCTTCTATGTCGCCTGACGATTTTCGATCGATAATCATCTGTTGAATCTCATCATCTACCATCAAAATTTCGGTAATGGCCAAGCGGCCGCGATAGCCGCTCTGGCCGCATTGTTTACAACCCTTTCCGCGATACGCCACGGTCTCTTTGCTCAGCTGACAACTCCTCGGCAATCGAGACAGCACTTCCTCAGGAAGCTGATACGTTTCCTTGCAATTCTGACAAATCCGGCGCAAAAGCCGCTGTGCCGTACCGGCAATCAATGAGGAAGCAATCAAGAAGGGTTCCACGCCCATGTCGACGAGGCGTGTCACTGCCCCAGCAGCATTGTTCGTATGAAGCGTGCTAAATACAAGATGACCCGTCAAGGCCGCTTTGACAGCGATATCGGCCGTTTCAGAGTCCCGGATTTCGCCAACTAAAATCACATCGGGACTCTGTCTCAAAATGGACCGGAGGCCGCTCGCGAAGGTCAGACCAATATCGCCATGCACCTGGGTTTGAGTCACGCCGTACAACTGATATTCAACCGGGTCCTCGACGGTCATAATGTTGCGCTGCTTCGTATTCAATTGATTGAGGACCGTATAAAGTGTCGTCGATTTTCCGCTCCCGGTCGGACCCGTGACAAGCACGATCCCATAAGGTTTCCGAACCACTACTTCAAGTTTTTTAATGTTGTCCTCCGAAAAACCCAGCTGGTCGAGGCCCGTTTTAAGCGAGTTTTTATCCAAGACACGAAGCACTGCTTTTTCTCCGTAGTAAGTCGGCAGGACCGAAACGCGAAAGTCAATCTCGCGGTCCAGAAACTTAGCCTTGAATCGGCCGTCCTGCGGCAGCCGCTTTTCTGTAATGTCCAAATCAGAAATAATCTTCACGCGGGTCAAAAGTGAGTTGTACATGTCGCGCGGCGTTGCAAACGCTTCGCGGAGCGTTCCGTCAATCCGAAATCGAACCCGCAAGCGATCTCTGAAAGGTTCGAAATGAATATCCGAAGCGCGGTTTTTGATTGCCTCCTGCAAAACCAAGTTGACCATTTTTATCACCGGCGCCTGATCGACGTTGTAACTGACATCGGCGTCTTCCGTCGTTTTTTCCATGCCGACCACGGTGATGGCGTCTGGATCCAAGTCTTTTAGTGCTTCCTCCAGCTTGATCTCCTCAGTGTAATAGGTATCAATGGCCATGCGGATATGACGTGGTGACGCAATGACAGGACGAAGTGTTCGATTCGTGATTTTTTTGATGTCATCCAGCGCAACAACGTCCAGAGGATCACTCATGGCGACCGTGAGCGTTTGACCGATCTGGGAAACGGCAACGACTTCATGCCGTTCTGCAATCTTTTTTGGGATCAGTCGAATGACATCGGTATCGATCGTACAGGAAAAGAGATTGAGCGTCGGAATACCGAGTGTCGTACTCAACGTAAACATGAGCTCTTTCTCGGAAATCATGCCTTCTTCCACGAGAATATGAAGTAATTTTTTTCCCGATGTTTTCTCAAATGCCAGAGCTTGTTTGAGATCCTCCTCAGAAACTGCCTTTGCATTTTTTAAGATGTTCACGAGCGTTGACGCATACGTCGTTGTCATCTTAAGACTCCTCCGCGTCGTGATCATCGGCCGTGACACGCAAGACCTCATCGAGCGACGTCTCGCCTGCAACGGCTTTGGCAACGGCGCTTTCCCTAAGTGTGGACATCCCTTCACGGCGCGCGGCCTTCTTAATCTCTTCTCCCGTTGCGCACTTTAGAACGAACGTTTTAATTTCAGGTGTCAGCTTTAAAATTTCAGTAATCACGGTTCGACCAGAATACCCAAGCCCGCGGCATTTCGCACATCCCACCGGCCGAAAAAGAGTCTGCTTGTCCTTGATCTTGAGTCGTGTAAGCAACTCTTTATCAACTTCGCATTCGACTTTACATACCCGACACAGCCGTCTCAATAGGCGCTGCGCAGACACCACAAGGACAGATGACGTAATTAAAAAAGGCTCCACGCCCATATTCCTCATTCGGACCATCGAGCCTGCCGTATCATTCGTATGAAGCGTGCTCAGAACCAAATGACCCGTCAGAGCCGCTTTGATCGCAATATCCATCGTTTCTGAATCGCGTATCTCTCCGACCAGAATGATGTCCGGATCCTGGCGGAGAATCGATCGAAGCGATGCAGCAAAAGTGAGCCCGATCGAATCGCGCACGTTCACCTGATTGATCCCCTCTGTCTCGTACTCAACTGGATCTTCGACCGTTGTAATATTGGTCTCGGGTGAATCCAGGTATCTCAAAATGGAATAGAGGGTTGTTGTCTTTCCGCTTCCGGTTGGACCTGTGACTAAGATCATCCCATGGGGTTGGGCCGCGCAAGATTTAAGTTTCGCCACCTCTTCTGACGTAAATCCCAGCTGCTCAAGGCTCTGTACCTGCGCATGCTTGTCCAAAATACGAAGACACACTTTTTCTCCATGACTCGTGGGAATGAGGGACACACGGATATCGACTTCGCGTCCCTGAACCTTCACTTTGAACCGTCCGTCCTGTGGAAGCCGGCGCTCCGCAATGTCCAGATGACTCATCACTTTGAATCTCGATATGAGTGCTGAACCCATCTTTTTTGGCGGCGATGGCACCTCTTCCAAGAGTCCGTCCACACGACACCGAACGCGAACAGATCTCTCCCACGGTTCGATGAAAAGATCGCTGGCGCGCCGCCGGACAGCGTCCAGAATCAGCAAATTTGCGATCTTAATGACGGGCGTTTCCTGTGCTTCTTTCAACACATCAACTGGCTTATCCGTCTCCAATTGCACTTTGCTTTCCTGCACGATTCGGATCAACTCATCGATCATCTCTTCAGGTTTCGGGAGGCCCTGGACCGCGCCGGAGGGGTAATATTGCTGAAGCGATGCACGAATGTCGCGAGGAAGAGCAACCGCGGGTTGTACACGCATATTTGTGACCGCTTTGATGTCGTCGATGAGTCTTAGGTCGGCAGGATTTTGCATGGCAACTGTGAGAATCGTGTCATGCTTCGTGATCGGGATCACCTTCCGTTCGTGGGCAAACTTAGGCGAGAAGAGGAAAATCACGTCATCATCAATGACATATTGATTCGGATTCACCGACGGACACCCAAAGGCATCGCTTAAGAAGCAAATGAGCTGCTTGTCCGTCATCATGTGATGAGCCAAGATGAGGTCGGCGAAAGTCGTTTCCTCCGAATTGCGCCGCTCCTCCGAAAGAAAGGAAATGTCCCGCTCTTTGAGGAGGCCGTCTTGAACCATTTTTTTGAGGAGTCGTTCTGTGATCGGATCGGCGCGCAGGTCTTCCTTTGCCATGGGGACCACCGTCTCCTCCCTGCTATTGTGCCTTTTGAGTTTTCTGTTTCACAGCGGAACCAAATAAAATTCCAGACCGGGGTTCTCCTGGCTTGGACGACGGAGCGATCTTGATATTAAAATTCTGCTCGATGGCTTTAACGATTTCTGTTGGAGAAGCGACAAAAGCTTGAACTCTACATTTAGTGACCTGTTCGATTTCCTGAATTGCTGCCTCATCTGCCGGATCAGCCATCACAACAGTTAATAAGTTGCCAATGCGGTCAAGTGGAACACAGCGGTATTTCTGCATCAATTCCGGTGGGAGCCACTGATCTGCATTCTCATTGAGGGTGAAATTTCCAATGGGAAGATAAGGGACGTTAAACTGTGTTGCCAAGGCGACAACAATATCCTCCTCCGAAACATAACTAAGCTCGATCAAAATCTCCCCGATTAACTTTCCAGGTGTTTTCTTCTGGAGGGCAAGCGCTTCCTCTAACTGTCCTTGAGTCACAGTGCCATGTTCGATTAAGATTTCGCCGAGCTTTTTCACGAACCACCCCCTCTACTTGATTGGCGATTACCTTCATCCTCCGCTGCGCAAATTAATTGAGTGGCCCCTTCGGACGTCATCCTGAGGCCTCCTTCGCCAGTCATCCTGAGCCCCGAAGGGGCGAAGGATCTCTGGCTCTGAGGACAGGCTCCGGGCCGAAGGATCTTGTCCTCAGAGCACGCTCCTGCCCGAAGGATCTCGCGCGATCCTTCGCTTCGCTCAGGATAAGCCATCGCGCTCCGTTAAAAAAACTCCGAGACGGTTCACCTTTAAAAAGTATACAGTCCGGTCATTGGGCTTTCAAGCGAACGGCTGATTTCCACCGTATAAACGGTCTTCCTTAGATTGCTTACAAAGTAAATGCAGGCAAATCTCCACAAAGTTCAAAGTTGGAAGTGGTGACGCTTATGTCTGCAGCCTAAGCGGAAATTTGTGCAGTATGCTGTACCGCGCACCGTGTGGGGAGAGATAACTTCGAAAAAGCGCGACCTCAGAGACACGACATGTCTCGTGACCTTCAAATGGCGCAAGCGAGGCGACCGTTACCCCTTCGGACGAGTCCACGTCTGATTGACGTGACGCAGCCCGAGCAACGGTTAAATGCGGTGTGTAGGATCTTTTTTCGAGCGGGAATTTGAGATCTTGAAGTACATGATCAATGGCATGTTTCAGACGAATCAGCTCACCAGCTCCGTGACCCATACCGATCCAAAGCACTCGTGGCCGGCGTCCGGACGGGAATGTCCCCCTCCCCGCGAGGGAAACCGTAAAAGGTTTCACATCGATCAAGGAGGGACCCAACTTGAGCCTTACTCGTTCAATTGCCTTTTCGTTAATGGAACCAAAAAAATGAAGCGTGAGGTGCAAATTCTCCGGAGCCACGAATCGAAAACCAGGCATGTCGTCCCGGACCCGATTGAGAAAGGAAAGCACTTCTCGCTTCTGGACCTCTGAGAGCTCAACGGCAAGAAAACTTCTGACTAATGCGCTAGCCATCGCCAAAGGATCTCAAAGGCGCGAGCCGCAGCTTGCAGTCTCACCTTTGATCGATCTCCCAGAAACCGGCACTCAAAAGTCCGCGTCCGATTTTGGTCGGCAAGGCTAATGTACACGAGTCCTACGGGTTTACGCCGAGACCCTCCACTCGGACCGGCGATACCGGTGATCGACATTCCCAAAGACGCCTCGTATCGGGTCCGCACACCCTGCGCCATTGCGCGAGCCGCTTCTCTGGAGACGGCGCCATGCCGCGCCAAAAGCGCTGTGGACACTCCTAATGCCTCTCTTTTGATTTGATCCGAATAGGCCACGGCCCCGCCCTTGAAGTAACGTGAGGCACCTGCACCATCGGTCAGACGCTTCGCAAAAAGGCCGCCCGTACAGCTTTCGGCAACCGCAAGGGTAAGCTTCCTGCGACGCAGTGCACGGCCAATGACGCTCGCGATCGGTGCCTCTTCGAAACTGAAGAGACGCGGACCAAACCGTTCTTTCAATTCCCTGCCGAGCCCGGCGTTCAACCTCTTTTGCTTCGATTTGATTCTGATTGTCACCTCGCCGATTTCTGGATAAATTCCAAACTCAAATTCCCCACGCTTGAAGAATTTGCGTCCAAGCTGCCTCATCACTTGGGGTTCATTAAGTCCAATGATTTTTGCGGTCAGCCAATACCAAGCAGGCCTGTCCGTTACTTCTTTTTCGATTAATCTTCGAACACATCGTTCGAAAATGTTCACGAGCTCTCGCGGCACGCCTGGTAAAACGACAAGCAGCCTTCCACTTCGTAAGACGTAAAAGCCGAGGGCGATTCCGGCGCGATTCAAAAGCGGTTTGGCAACCGTCGGAAAGTAAGCTTCACACCGTGTGATCGGAGGCGCCCCGCAGCCGCTCGACTGAAAATGCTTCACAATGTGCCTATATTGGTCGCGATGATACGTTAACCCGCATCCAAAGTAACGAGCGACTGCTTGACGGGTTACATCGTCGGGCGTGGATCCCAAACCGCCTGTGACGATGATCAAGCGAGAACGTTGAAAAGCCTGATCCAATGCGCCGATAATCTCAGATTCGCGGTCCAGACAACTTGATTGATGAACCACATCGATATGAAGTGCCGTCACCTGCCTGGCCAAATACTGTGCGTTTGTATTGAGAACACTTCCGTTTAAGAGCTCAGATCCAATGGTGAGGATCTCACAACTTGGCATAGTACACGAGTCCCTGCATCAAGACATTGGCATAAACACCTGCCATAACGTCGTCTAAAACTATTCCAAAACCGACCGGAAGCCGTTCGATCCACCGAATGGGTGGCGGCTTGAGAATATCGAAAGCGCGAAACAGAATAAAACCGAGAACAACCGTCTGCCAACGGACTGGGAGGTACACAAAACTAACGAGCATCCCGCAGAGTTCATCAATGACCACGGACGGAGGATCGTGAACGCCCAGTTCACGTGATCTCACTCCGCTTGACCAGATGGCCGCCAAAATGAACACGATCGTGAGCACCACGTAGACAGACACCCGTGTACCGAGGCTGAGAATGACCGGTACCGCAAGGAGGCTTCCCAGCGTTCCTGGCGCAATGGGCGACTTGCCAACGGGGCCACAGGTCGCCAGCCAATGCGCAAATCGATTCCTTCCCCACCGCTCTAAGATCTGTCCCACGAGGCGTTCCTTAAAGTGGTGGGGGCGAATTCAAGCGGTGAAAGAAGATGATTCCTGAAGCTACCGTCACGAGCGCGGCAAGAAAGATCCCCAAATAATGAATCCATTGAAAGCTGAGGAGGACGGCGGCGAACGAAGCGTCAAAAACAGCCGAATCGTCTAACAGCAAATAGACAAAGGTGGCATAAATGGAACCTACTTGAAACCCGACTTTGATCTTCCCTGCCCATTCGGCTTGCAGAACTTCGCTCTTTCCAAGCATTATGAGTCGCCAAGCCGTCACCAAAAATTCCCTGACGCCGATCAGAATGACCCATTCCACGGGATAAAGCTCGTAGTAAGCAAACCCCGACATGACACCTAATATGAGTAGCTTATCCGCGATGGGATCAACAATCTTACCTGTTTGGGTGATCATCGACTTAGTTCTCGCCAGATAACCATCCAGCCAGTCGGTAAAGCAAGCAACGCTAAAAAGCCCCGCCGTTATAAATTCCACGAAGAGCGACCGCCATGAAAACAAAAGGATTGCGCAGATACACGCGAGGATGATTCGAAGGGCAGTCAGTCGGTTTGGGGTAACCAGCATGATTACTTGCTGTCTAGAGCCACGAATTGAGCGTGAAGATCATATTCAGTGGTGTTCGTAACCGTAGCCAGGACAAAATCGCCGGGCTGCAACCGGACACTCTGAAGGGTCGTCACGTAAACAACCCCGTCCACCTCGGGAGCATCCTGGTAACTGCGCCCAACATATGTATGATCGGCGCCATCACGACCCTCGATCAAAACCGATAACGTCCTGCCTAACAGCCGCTCGTTGACTTCAATGGAAATCTTTTGCTGGAGTGCCATCCCTTCATGAAACCGTTTTCGTTTCACGGATTCAGGAACCTGGTTGCCGTAAGAAGCTGATTCGGATTCTTCCTCCCGAGAATACATGAAGATGCCAAGCCGCTCAAACCTGTACACCTCCATGAATTCAAGCAATTCGCGAAGATCCTGTTCTGTTTCGCCCGGAAATCCAACGATGAAGGTAGTTCTCAATGCAAGATCTGGAATCCGCGAGCGTAACTTCCGAACGAGCGCGGTCGTCGTTTTCTTCGTCGTACCGCGCTTCATCGCCCGAAGCATCCGATCACTCACGTGCTGAAGCGGCATATCTAAATAATGACAGACCTTATCTAGCGTGCCGATCGCATCCACCAACTCATCCGTCACGCAACTCGGATACGCGTAAAGGACACGAATCCATCTCAGCAGGTCGATCTGATTCAACTCTTTTAAAAGTGTTGGAAGCAGAAACTCGCGGTGCGTATCACGACCAAAGTACGTGGTATCTTGACCGGTCAAAATAAGCTCACGCGCTCCTTGATCGACCAACAGACGCGCCTCCCGCAAAATGTCATCCAGTTGCCTGGACCGGTGTCGACCCCGAAAAGTCGGGATCGTGCAAAAGGTACAAACGTGGTCACAGCCCTCGGAGATTTTAATGTAGCGACTGTAAGGCGGTGTGAGCGGTATCCGGTTCATTTCGAAGGTGTACAGAAAACCGGGGTGTGAACTTACGTTCGTAACTTTCTTTCGCGCCGCCACTTGATCGATCGTCTGCTGGAAGGCATCATAATCACCTGTCCCGAGGAAAGCATCTACCTCGCCAAGTTCACGCTCCAGCTCGTGTTGATAACGCTGCACCAAACAGCCTAAAACGACGATTGCTTTGATTCGACCTTCCTGTTTAAGCTGAGCGAGTTTCAAAATGTGGTCGATCGATTCCTGCTTCGCCTCATGGATAAACGCACAGGTGTTGAGCACGGCAATGTCGCAATCGCCAACGTGTTCGGCAATCTCGTAACGCTTCGGATCCAGCGACCCAAGCACCAGCTCGCTATCCACGAGCGTTTTTGGGCAGCCCAAGGAGAGCATACCCACAGACAGCCGGCTTGATGCCGATGATTTCCTTTCAACTTCTGATCTCTTCATCTGTAACCTGTTTAGCGCCGTCAGGATGAGGTGTCAAGGATGAACAAAAAAGAGGGCGGCGGCCGTCGTCATGATTCGGCAGACGAGCCGGTTACTTGTTCAATCCGGTCGATCAAAATTTCCCGCGGCTTCGAACCCTGAGGAGGCCCGACAACCCCTTCTTGCTCCATCATGTCCATAATCCGTGCCGCTCGCCCGTAACCGAGCTTCAGCCTTCGCTGCAAAACGGAAACCGATGCTTGACGCGTTTCTAAAATGACCTGAACAGCTTCATGGTACAGCTCGTCCTTCTCCAGAATTCGACCCCCCACGGCCGTCTCCATAGTCGCGGCAATTTCAGGAAGATATTGGGCTCGTCCCTGATTCTTAACAAACTGGACGATCGCCTCAATCTCTTCATCGGTAATGAATGTTCCTTGTCCGCGGATGGGTTTTCCCTCGCCGGGTTCGAGAAACAACATATCCCCTTTCCCGATCAGTTGATCCGCACCGTTCATATCAAGAACGGTGCGCGAATCCACCTTGGACGCCACTTTAAAGGAAATACGCGCCGGAAAATTAGCTTTGATCACCCCTGTAATGACATCCACAGAAGGCCGTTGCGTGGCCAAAATTAAATGGATCCCTACCGCCCGGGATAACTGCGCAAGCCTCGTAATAGCATTTTCGACTTTGTCCCGCGATACGAGCATCAAATCCGCCAGTTCGTCAATGACCAACACAATGTACGGGAGTCGTCTCGGGATATCCTCCTCGGTGCCGCTATTATCTTCTTCCTTCGTCGCGCACTTGCGTTCATTAAACGCCTGAATATGTCGCGTTCCAGCTCTTGCGAAAATCCGGTATCGCTGTTCCATCTCGTTGACGAGCCAGTTCAAGGTCGCCGCCGCTTTGCGTACGTCTGTGACGACCGGCGCCAACATGTGGGGGATGCCGCTGTAAAGAGACAGCTCAACCATTTTCGGGTCGACCATAATGAAGCGCAGTTGCTCAGGTGACTTGGTAAAAAGCAATCCCGCAATGATGGAATTCAAGCATATTGTTTTTCCGCTTCCCGTCACACCTGCGATTAATAGATGAGGCATCTCCGTAAGGTCCGAGACGAGCGGCTTCCCACTTGTATCCTTACCCAGCATCAATGGCAACGTGAGATCTTTGGTTCGATCGGCTGGAGACTGAATGAGTTCTTTCAGAAACACGGTCGTCGCATTCGAATTGGGCACCTCAATCCCGATAGCAGATTTTCCAGGCACCGGTAGGAATCGAACACTCGGGGTCTTGAGTGCCAGCGCCAAATCGTCTCCAAGACTCACGATACGGTTCACCTTGACGCCTGGAGCCGGCAGCAATTCATAGCGTGTGATCACCGGTCCCTGTTCGACCTCAACAACTTTGACCTCGATTCCAAAGTCCCTGAGCGTTTCTTCCAAAACCTGTGAATTACGATGCAGATCCTCATCGGCCGGAACCAGATCCACCGGCGCTTCCCGCAGCAGTGTGACCGGAGGGAGTTCGTAATCACCGACGGATATTTGTTCATCCGGTCTTAGAGAAATATCCCGCACTTGAGGCTCGACCCATTCGGATTCTTTTCCCGCTCTTTCTTTGGTTTTTTGGATTCCGATTTTGCTCTCGCTCTCCTCGACTGCTCCTTCACCGGCTGTTGACACCCCCTGTGGCAGAGACACAACTCCGCTTGACATAAACGGCGAAGATCGTCCTTTTCGTTCCTCACGAAACGTTTCGGTTCTTCCATACTTCTTAACTTTCGGAGGAATAAATGGGCTCAATAAAGCTTTAGGTCGATCGATTCGCGATTCTGTTGGTCTCTGGCTGCGGACAAGGCTTAAACCAGAAAGCAGTAATGAGTGAATTTTAAGCGTCAAATTTTTCACCGACGTCAAAAAGCGTTCCAAGAGCGGATACAGCAAGAAGTCGGTTGCAAGTAACAGTGCAAGTGCCAAGCAAGAAATAGTGATAATCACGCCGCCGACCACGCCAAAATAAGTTTCAAGATTCCACGCGATAAAATATCCGAACACACCGCCCGCCTTGACTTTCCCCTCCGAACGAGCAAGAAGCGAAGAGAGACCGGCAACGGCAACGATCGAAATGGCAATACCGACGAATTCCATCCACTTTCGATGCGGCACCTTTTGGAAAAAGAAACAGACTGCCCAAAATAAGAACAGGAGCGGGATGTTGTACGCACTCCAGCCGAATGTAAAATTGAGGCCGTACGCCAAGTAAGCGCCGAGGATGCCGGTCACATTCCGGTAGGATTGATTCGGGTGGGACGTGTAAAAGGAGTAGTCACTTGGGTGAAAGGATAGGAGACTTACGAAAGCGAACAGGCCGAGCAAAAGAAACACGACACCAAGCGCTTCATTGATTCGCTCGCGCTTCATCGTTTGTGCCGTTTTGGCGCTCATGAACGACTCCCTCATCCCCCACCACTTTAAGGAATGTCCTTTGGAACAAACCTTAAAGTGGTGGGGGACTAAACTCCACTATGACCGAAACCACCCTTATTTCTTATTGTAACGTCTAATTCCTCGACAACCTTAAAACGAACCATAGCGTACTGGCAAACGACTAATTGCGCAATCCGCATACCACGCCGAATCGTAAACGGCTCCTGGCCCCAGTTGATCATGACAACCTGAATTTCCCCCCGATAGTCTGAGTCAATCGTGCCGGGGGAATTGATTAAGCCAACCCCATATTCAATCGCGAGTCCGCTGCGAGGCCGTACCTGCGCCTCAAAACCGGGAGGTAAGCTGATGGCAATGCCGGTGGGAATGAGGGCACGCTCCTCAGGAAGCAAGGAAATGTCTTCGGTCACCGCCGCTTGTAAATCCATACCACTCGATCCTTCGCTTCGATACATGGGAAGGTCTAGACCCTCGTGGCGAGGCAAGCGCATCACCGAAATTTCAATCCGGTCCGATGTGATTTTGGCCATATGATCGCAGACCCTCATTGCGATTCGACCATCATAGGGACGGAAGCGACCTCAGAATGGCTCCTGAGATTCCTTCGTTTCTGGCACCGCTTGCCGGTCCGGCAAGCAGGCCTGCCTGCGGCTCAAATTAATTCGTCCTTGAGGATCGATCGCGATTACCTTCACCGCAAACACGTCACCAACCTTAACGTGATCTTCAATGCGTTTCACATAGCCTTCGGCCAATTCGGAAATGTGCACCAAGCCGTCCGTGCCTGGAAGGATTTCGCAGAAGACACCAAAATTCATGATCTTTCGAACTCGTCCCTCATAAATTTTGCCCACTTCAGGCTCCTCCGTGATCGCATGGATCCGCTCGATCGCGAGTTTGGAAGCCTTCGCATCGCTGGAAGAAACGAACACACGGCCGTCATCCTCAATGTCCACGTTCGCGCCACTTTCCTCGATGATCTTTCGGATATTTTTTCCTCCTGGCCCAATCAAATCACCAATTTTCTCTGGATTGATTCTCAGCTGAGTGATTCGCGGAGCATAGTCCGAAAGTTCCTGGCGAGGACGAGAGATCCTGGCCAACATTTTTTCAAGGATCTTCACTCTTGCGGCTTGTGCGTTTTGGAGTGCCGTACTGAGAATTTCAATCGTCACACCGGCGATCTTGACGTCCATTTGAACGGCCGTAATGCCCTTCTGAGTGCCCGCCACTTTAAGATCCATATCTCCAAGGTGGTCTTCAATGCCCGCGATGTCCGTTAGGACACGCCATTTCTCGCCTTCCTTGATCAATCCCATAGCAATTCCACTCACTGCGGCTTTGATCGGAATGCCGGCATCCATTAACGAAAGGCTAGAACCGCAGACGGTCGCCATCGAACTTGATCCGTTCGACTCCAAAATATCGGACACAACGCGAACCGCATAGGGAAACTCTTCCTCTGAAGGCATCACGGAGCTGAGGGCTCTTTCCGCAAGCGCCCCATGGCCTATTTCACGGCGGCCGGGCCCACGATTCGGCTTCACTTCACCCACACTGAACGAGGGGAAATTGTAATGAAGCATGAAGCGCTTGAATTGTTCTCCCTCAAGCGCATCGATTTTTTGTTCGTCGCGGCTTGTCCCGAGCGTCGCAACGCACAGACTTTGCGTTTCGCCGCGCGTGAACAACGCAGATCCATGGGTCCTCGGAAGCACGGCCACCTCGCACGTCACGGGCCGGAATTCCTGAAACCCACGCCCGTCCGGCCGTTTTCCCTCATCCAAAATGAGCGCACGCACCGCTTCCTGCTCGACCGCATCAAAAACTTCCTTTACCTCTTCCTCCTTAAACTCAGATTCGGCCGGATCAAACAAGCCAAGCACCCCTTGATACAATTCCTCCCGTTTTGCAATCCGCTCTTCCTTTGTCTTTAGTTTCATCAGGGGAACAAAACGGCCCCGGCACGCCTCGCGCACTTTCTTCTCGATGTCCTCCGAAATCTTCGTGGGTTCTACTTTGATTTTTTCACGGCCGCACTGAGCAACGAGCCGTTTTTGAAGTTCGATCACCGGCTGGGCCTGTTTCTGCGCAAACTGAATCGATTCGATCACGTCCTCTTCTGAAACTTCGGACGCGCCGCCTTCGATCATGACAACATCCTTCTCCGTTGCCGCGATGACCAGGTCAAGCGTGCTTCGCTCAATCTCCGCAAACGTTGGATTCACCACCAAGTTCCCATCCACTCGTCCCACGCGCACTGCGCCAATCGGTACCTGATACGGAATCTGAGAAAGGAGAAGGGCGGTAGAGGCCCCAACGATAGCCAAAAGGTCGGGATTCGTCTCGCCATCCGCAGAAAGAACTGTTGAAAGGATCTGGACCTCATTGACATAGTGTACCGGAAACAGCGGCCTCAAGGGTCGGTCGATGAGACGCGAGACAATGATTTCGCGCTCCGTAGGACGGCCTTCTCTTTTAAAAAAACCTCCCGGTATCTTTCCTGCCGCATAGGTTTTTTCACGATAATCAACCGTGAGCGGAAAAAAATCCTGCTCTTCCGCAACCGTCTTTGCGGCAACCGCTGCCGTTAAGACCACCGTATCGCCGTATTGGACGACGACCGCACCATCTGCCTGCTTCGCCATCCTTCCCGTTTCAATCGATAGTTCCCTTGACCCAATTCTTGCACTCAACTTTATCATGACCTTGTTCTCTCTCTTTCTTCGAGTGTTATTGCGAGGCGACTGTCCTCTTGGTCCGCGACTACTTTACGGCACGTCACAGAAGGCGAACCTTAAAGTAGGAGGCCTGGATGACGAATCGGGGAGAACGTCCCCGATTCGTCATTTCCTTAAATCCAAATCGCCAATCAGTTTTTTGTACCGCTCGGGGCTTTCCCGCTCCAGGTAGCGCAGCAGTTTCTTCCTGCGTTCTACCATACGGAGCAAGCCACGGCGCGAATGATGATCCTTCTTATGAACTTTGAAATGTTCCGTAAGATCGTTAATGCGCCCCGTGAGCAGCGCAACTTGAATTTCAGGAGAACCCGAATCATTCTCAGCACGGCTAAATTGCTTCATGACTACTTGCTTCTTTTCCTTACTCAGCGCCATACCATCTCCTCGTCAAGATTGCTGTGCAAGCCATTTTTGACCGCTTTCAATATCGGTTTTAATTTGTTCTTTGAGAGCGCGTTCATCCCTAAAGGTACGTTCTTCCCGTAAGCGTTTCCCAACGATAACCTCAACGGTCCTCTGAGATAAATCTTCGTGATAATCCAAGATATAAACTTCCGGGATCGCTTTTGAATCCTTACCAAACGTGGGCCGTCTGCCATAATTCATGATCGCCTTCAAAAACTTTCCCGTGACGGATCCCTCCAACGAAGAAATTCCTGATTCTGATTCTACCAACCGGCAATCCCAGATGCGGATCCAAGCTGCATAAACGCCTTGCGGAGGTAAGACTTCACTCGCGGGATCCAGATTGGCCGTCGGAAATCCCAAGCGCTCGCCTCGTCCGCTTCCAGGAACCACCGTTCCAAGGAATGAGTATGAGCGGCCGAGTAACTTGGAAGCTTCGTCAAGCTTGCCTGCTTTCACGCACGATCGGATCTTGCTGCTTGAAACAACTCGATCTCCTACCCGTACCGGCGGCCCTTCCACAAATGTAAAATGATGCTTTTCGGCCAAACGACGCATCAAAGCGCTGTCTCCCCGCCGCTCATGTCCAAATCGCGAGTTGAAACCCAAGCAAATTTCTTTCGCGCCCAGTTGACGAACGAATACGTCAACGATAAAATCCTCTGGACTTTTCCTCGAAAATGGAACCGTAAACTCAGCCAAAAAACACAGATCAATACCAGACTGCTTTAACAAATACAACTTGTGAACAACTGACGTCAGGATCGGCCGATTCTCTCTGGTGTGCAACACGCGCTGCGGATGCTCCCGAAAGGTGAACACTGCCGAGACACCGCCCAGACGCTTAGCGCGCTCACGAATGAGTGCCAAAATTGTTTGGTGTGCCAAGTGCAGTCCGTCAAAATTTCCAAGTCCAATCACAAGATCTGGATACAATCCCTTGCTGATTTTTGAAAGATCGGTAATGATTTTCATCCAACGATTGGAACGGACACCGGACCCTTCACACACGTTGGAAGCTCCTGCGGACCCAACCGTTTCAGCTCGTCAATCGTCACCGCCTCTTCTAAAGAGAAGATACCGCTTGCGACACGTCTGAGCTCGGACAACACGCCGAATGTACCCAAGAACTCACCCATATCATGAGCGAGCGTTCTGAGGTAAGTTCCTTTTGAAACCCGCGCATAGAACCGAACCTCAGGCAAACAAATTTCTTCGATTCGAAATTCATGGACGATGACCGTACGCTTCGGCCGATCTACGGTTTTGCCTGCTCGGGCCAAACGATACAGGCGAATACCGCCATGTTTGAGCGCCGAGACCATAGGCGGCGTTTGCTCTAGGACGCCCGTAAATTTTTGAAACCCTTGCTCGAGGCGTTCTTTCGTAATCGAACGCCAGGCGTCAGACCTTGCGATCACGTTTCCCGTCACATCATGCGAATCCGTTTGAAGACCCAGCCTGAGTGTTCCGTAGTATTCTTTATCGCAAGAAGAGAACTCCTGAGAGCGTCTCGTCATCTTCCCAAGCAACAAAACGAGGACACCTGTTGCAAGAGGATCCAGGGTTCCGGCATGTCCCACTTTTCGAATATGAAAGCGGCTTCGGACAAAAGCGCACACGTCGTGCGAGGTCCAACCCCGATCTTTGTCGACCACTAAAATTCCGTCCAAATTCACCGATCGATTCGCCGTTATCTCTGGTACTCCTGCTGAATTTCATTCAACACTTTCTCAGTGACTTCCTCGAGGCTTCCTGAAATGGTGCACCCTGCCGCTTTCTTGTGCCCCCCGCCTCCAAACCGAACTGCCACTTGAGAAACGTCATAGTCGCCTTTGGAACGAAAGGAGACCCGGATAAATCCCTTCTCCGGACCGTCAAGCTCGCTCATAAAAAAAGCAAACTGCACTTCTTTGATGTACTTCAGAAAATCGATGAAACCCTCCGTATCCTCATACGTCCCCCCGGTTTTTTTCAAGTCCTCTCGCGATAGACCAGCCCACGCCACCATCCGATCCGGCGTCGTCTGAATTTTGCTCAAAAGCACACTGTAAAGTTGAATCGTTTGAAGCGAGTAAGTGGCATACAAGGCATCGTTGATCTTCTCGATATCGATACCCGTTTGGATCAGCTCCGAAGCAATCTCGTGCGATTTGACGGTGGTATTGCTGTATTTAAAGGAACCGGTATCCGTAGCAATGGAAACGTAAAGTGCAGTCGCCTCGTCGCGGTTGATTTTCAACTTGAACCGCTTGAAGATCTCACAGACGACCTCGCCGCACGCGCAAGCTTCCGGACGGATGTAATTGTAATGGCCAAAACGGACATTGCTCACATGATGATCGATGTTAAATACCTGGGTCTCCGGGCCGAGTAGTTTAGACGCCTCGCCGATCCGCTCCAGCGTCGGGCAATCCGCGACAACGAGCGCATCAAATTGACGATGTTTCGAGATCTCCTTCGACAAATGCCATCTGTCTTGGGGCAGAAAACTTAACCGCTCTGGAATCGGATCTTCGCAAACGATCATGGCTTTTTTACCCAGTCGATGCAAAAGGGAATCCAATGCCAAGACCGAACCAATGGCATCGCCTTCCGGGCTCACGTGTGAAGCGAGCAAGAAATTGTCTTTCTTTTGAAGTGCACTACAAAATATATCGAGAGAATCTTTCATTACACCACCTGAATATGCCAGCTCGGCTTGTTCCCACAAAGTGCCGGGAGCCGAACAAGGTCACTTAATCTTCTTCGTGAATCTTCCTAATGATTGTATCGACTTTCAATCCTTCATCAATCGAGTCGTCACGGGAAAACGCCAAATGCGGTGTAAATCGTAATTTGAGCGCTTTCGCGATCTCACGCTGAAAAAATCCGCGCGCCCGTTCCAATCCTTCGGCTGTTCCCTGCTTTTCCGCTTCATTACCCATGACGCTGTAAAATACGCGTGCGTACTTCAGATCCTCGCTCACTCTTACATCGGTAACGGTTACAAACCCGACCCGCGGATCCCGGATCCGTCTCGAGATTGCTTCTGCCAGTTCATGCTTAATCAACGTCGCCACACGTTCTGCTCGTTTCCCTTGCATCACTCACAAAAGCTCCATCTGTTGTTTCGTGATCTCGATCTGACGTTCCTCATGAATAAAATCCAAAACGTAATCCAAGTTTCGATTCACACTGGAACGCCCCCGCCCCACGGCAGCAATCGCAACCCGGCTTCGCTGCCACACATCCATTCCATCAAGTTCTGCGATCGAAACGTTGAATTGCTTCCGAATCCTGGCGGTCAGGCTCTTGAGCAACACACGCTTTTCCTTAAGCGACCGTGGTTTGTGAAACCTGAGCTCCAACTGCAAAGTGCCGATCACCACGTGAGTCCCGTTACACCAGTTTCGCAGCGACTTTCTCAATCCGATAGGATTCAATCACGTCGCCTTCCTGCAATCGATCGAATCCTTCCACGACAAGACCACAGTCGTAGCCTTCTGCTACTTCACGAACGTCGTCCTTAAACCGCTTCAGTGAAGCTAGTTTTCCTTGATGAATGACAATATTATCTCGAAGCACACGGATCGGATAATTTCGTATCAGCCGCCCTTTTTTGACGATGCCGCCCCCAATTGCACCAGCCTTAGAAGAGTGAAAAATCTGTCGAATCTCACAACGCCCTTCGCTCACCTCACGGCTCGTGGGCTCAAGCAATCCTTCCATTGCCTTTTGAATATCCTCAATTGCCGCATAAATCAAATTGTAAAAGCGGACATCTACCCCTTCCCTCTCAACCAACATCTGTGCTCGCTCATCCGGCTTGACATGAAAGCCAATCACAATCGCATCGGAAGCCACCGCAAGCATGATGTCTGATTCGCTGATGCCGCCAACGCCGCCGTGAATGACGCGGAGCTGAATCTTTTGAGAGCTGATTTGTCCTAGCGACTGGGTTAATGCTTCGACAGAACCCTGCACGTCGGCCTTAATGATGAGCGCAAGTTCCTTAATTCGTCCTTCCTTCACCCGACTGTATAAATCTTCTAAAGACAAATGCTTCGTATGAAACCCTTTGAGTTCTCGCTCCCTGAGCTCAAGCGATTTCCGTTCCGCAATGCGCCTCGCCACGGGCTCGTCTTTGACCACCGTGAACAGCTCGCCGGCTTCCGGCGCTCCAGAAATCCCAAGCACTTCGACCGCGTACGAGGGCCCGGCTTCCTTGACCTGCTTTCCACGATCATTTCGCATCGCCCTCACTTTTCCGTGATAAGGTCCGACAACGACGATATCTCCCACCTGGAGGCGGCCATTCTGGACTAACAAGGTGGATACGGGACCTTGCGACTTTGTGAGTTTTGCCTCCAGCACGGTGCCCTGAGCCGGACGATTTGGATTTGCTTTTAATTCCAAAAGTTCCGCTTCGAGCAACAACAGCTCAAGCAATTCGTCAATCCCTTCCCTGCTTTTAGCCGAAACCTTCGCGCAAACTGTTTTGCCGCCCCACTCTTCAGGAGCCAGTCCGTGTTTTTGAAGCTCTCCAAGCACCCGATTCAGATCAGCGGTTGGCAGATCAATTTTGTTAATAGCTACCACGATCGGAACCGCTGCAGCCCGTGCGTGATCAATCGCCTCGATCGTTTGGGGCATGACCCCATCATCCGCAGCCACGACGAGGACAACGACATCCGTCACGTTAGCCCCACGGGCCCGCATGGCGGTAAATGCCTCGTGACCGGGTGTGTCGAGAAAAGTGACGAGTCCCTTGTTCTCGATGTGGACGTTGTAAGCTCCGATATGCTGTGTAATCTGTCCCGCTTCTTTTGCCGCGACATCCGATTTACGAATCGCGTCCAGGAGCGATGTTTTCCCATGATCGACGTGACCCATCAGCGTTGCAACGGGCGGTCGTAAGACAAGATTTTTGGGGTCTTCTTCCGGCGTTACCAAAATGGATCGCGTAATCTCATCCTCTTCCTCCTCAATTTCGATGCCAAGTGCCTTACTCACCTTCCAAATGATTTCCTCATTAAGCAGTTGATTGACGTTAGCGAACACTCCAAGACCCATCAACGTTTTAATAAGAGCCGGAACCGTCACCCTGAGCTTCAGCGCAAGGTTCCCCACCGTCATCGGCATCTCGATTCGAACAGGACCAACTTTTGCAGGTTCGGGTGCGGCTTTAACTTTGCTGACTGCTACCGGCGGCGGAGGTGTTTGAACAACCCGCTGCCCGATCGACTCGGGCTCTTGCTTTGCAAGGCGACGTTCTTCCACTCCTTCTGGTTTTTCGGGCAAAACTGGTTTTTCTTTCGCGGCCACAATTTCTTCACTCGGTGCCGTCGGTTGTGCCGTCGGTTGCGGAGCTGCCTTTTTCCTTGGGACAGATTTTGCCTGCGTTGGGGCTTTCTTCGCCTTGAGCAGAGGCGATTTTCTGGCCGCTGTTTTGACTGATTTGGTCCTCGACTTAGTCTCTGGACTGGCAAACTTTTTCTTGAGCGCTTCTACCGTCTTCGTGTCAAGCTCCTCTGTCAAGCTTCTGACGGTGAGGCGCCGCCGCTTGAGCTCCGCAACGAGTTCTTTACTCGTAACCCTTAATTTTTTTGCAAGCTCATTCACCTGCATCTGCTTCACCTTCCCCAGACGATTTTTCCTTCAGCATATCCGACTCGCTTGATTCAGTAGGAGGTGGAGATCCCGCTGGAGGGCCTCCTAAGACGGCTTCATGAGCGGATTGAATGATCTTTTGGGCCGTCTTGGGGCCGATCCCTTCGATCTTGGTCAAGTCTTCAGGCGCCGCCTTCAGAAGGTCCTTGACGCTTGTGTAATTCGCCGCCCGTAGGAGCTCCTCTGTTTTAGATCCGATTCCTTTCAGGGAACTCAACGGAATTTTCTGGCTTGTACTCTTAATGTCAAGCGCCCAATCCGTCAGCTTGCATGCCAGTCGCACGTTCTGCCCCTTTTTGCCAATCGCAAGCGAGAGCTGATCGTCTTGAACAAAAATTTCTGCAGATTTTTTCTCTCGATTCAGGCGGACCTCCGCAACTTCCGCCGGACTCAAGGCGCTCCGGATGTACGGCTCTGGGTCCTCATGCCAACGGACAATGTCGATTTTTTCGCCACCCACCTCACGAACAACGTTCTTTACCCGCTGCCCACGCATCCCCACGCAGGACCCCACACAATCCACCTTCGTATCTGTCGATGTAACGGCGATCTTAGTCCGCGATCCCGCTTCACGGGCCACCGCTTTGATCTCGACAATGCCCTCACGAATTTCCGGCACCTCAAGCTCAAACAATTTCTTGACAAACTCAGCATGGGCTCGTGAAAGAATGACTTCTGGACCACGATCTGTTTTCTTCACCTCGAGGACATACACCTTGATCATGTCTCCTTGCCGATAATCATCGTTAGCAGACTGCTCCCGTGCTGGAAGAATGCCTTCGGTCTTACCCAGATCGACAATGATCCGCTTTCGATCCATCCAATGAACCGTACCGGTTGCAATATCTCCGGCTTTTTTCATAAATTCGCTGTAGACGGATTCCCGCTCCGCCTCACGTATCTTTTGCATAATGATCTGCTTTGCGGTTTGAGCTGCAATTCGTCCAAAATCCGCAGGAAAGACTTCTTTGTTATTCTCGAACAGCCTTATATCCGCCGTCTGATCATCAATTTGGACATCGATGTCCTGGCTTTTAGGAAAGGTTTTCCGACAAGCAGAAATGAGCGCAGAGCGCAACGCTTCTAAAAGCACTTCTTTCTTGATTCCTTTTTCCCTCTCGATATATTGTAAAGAATCAAGCAGTTCTTCTTTCCTCATAGGCCTGTTCACACACCTTCCCTTTACAGCAGGGGAGAAAATAAAAAAGCGGGCTAAGATTCAGCCCACTTTTGCAAGTCCAAGGAGTACCTTAACTTACAGCGAGAGGCTATCAAAAAAGGCGGGAACTGTCAAGCAAAAGTTGCCGATTTTTAGGGAGTGAAACAGCTTATTTTACTCCGTCCTGTCTCTGTAGGGGAGTTCTTTGCAAAGCTCTGCGATTTTTGCTTGTACTTCTGGGGATGATTCTTGATCTCGATTTTCTGTGAGGAGCGCGTTGATTTTCTTGGAAGTGACCGCATAACCCCTTAAAACATGAATGACACGATTGAGTTCTGCAGCGGTTTCATGAAAGAAATCATGTTCCCGTAGATGGACATCCGGCGGCAGTTCGCCGCTTGCCATTTGTCTCAGTACCTGTCGAATGCGGTAAACAGGTCCTGCCACTCGGTGCAGGAAAAAAACTCCAAAAAAGCCCAGGACGATCACCGCCAAAAAGATCACAAAAATGGTACCCATAATCAGCTGTAGATTGACGTCCGAAATGATCCGCTCCAGCGCCAGTCTTGAAAGCGTTTGTGGCGCACCGTCTGTCATCTGTTTTAAAGTAAAATGAATCATCACGGAAACGAGGACTCCTGCAGTCATCATGACTCCAATCATAGTGAGCGTGAGCATCCGCTGCATCGGACGGTGGATCAAAATCGTTCGAACCGAACGTCGATTACTTGCACCAGTAGCCATGTCGAAACTCCTTTCCCTACTTGTTCCAGTCACGCATTTGATTTTCGGATCCGAAATATCCAATATAGAGGAAACCATGCCGGAAACTTAGTAACCAATAACTTCACATCTTCAAAGCATAAATACACGCTTGGAATAACGAATAACGTTAACATGGTAGAGCTGAAAATGCCGCCGATCATCGTGATCGAAAGCGGAGACCACAGCTCGCTCGATTCTGTCCGAGAAAGCGCCATTGGAATAAATCCAACCACCGTCGAACCTGTCGTCACCAGAAGGGGACGCAGACGATCCTTTCCAGCTTGAACGAGTCGTTCTACAGTGTCATCAATTGTCGGCTTTAAATGATTAATTCGGTCGACCAGAATAATAGCACCGTTCACCACATAGCCCACCAAAATGAACATCCCAATAAACACCTGTTCACTCAACGGCTTCCGGCCAAACCACAGAGCAATCCAGACACCAATCGCCGCGAGCGGTATCGAAATCATAATGATCCAGGGCTCAGAGTATGACTGGTACAAACAGGCCAAAACCACGTAGATTAATGCGATCGAAAGAACCACCCCAAGAGAAAGCTGCGACTTTCCTCTCATTAAATCAGCATAATGTCCGCCAAATCTCCAGAAATAATCCCTCGGAAAACTCATCCCACGAAGTGCACCCTTAATTTCATTTGCGACCGTCTCGAGCGGACGGTTCGTGTCACCCTTCACAAAAACGAAACGGTACTTGTTTCTCCGATCAATGGATTGGGGTCCCCGCGAAGGAATAAATGACGCTATTTGTTTCATCTGCACCCGTGTTCCATCTACCGGCGAAACAACATAAATTTCTCTGAGATCGTCTATCTTCTGGCGATAAAGAGCCTGCAGTCGCGTAATCGTTTCTATCTCCTGACCTTTTTCAAGCTCGTGGAACTTGGTCGGTCGCATCCCTCGAACTTGAGCGTGGATCGAATCCGCAATATCTTTGATGGTCAAGCCGTAAAGACCGGCTCGCTCTTTGTATACCCTCACGCTGTACTCGGGCCGTTTTCTTAAATCCGTCATGACCAAATTGGTGAGACCTGGGAGCGGTTTGACTCGCCGTCCAACCTCGAGCGCGAGCTGCTCCAAGAGATCGTTTTCCAGTCCAAAAATATTGATCACCATTTTCCTCGCTTCCTCACTTGCTTCGCCTTTATTAACGATGAGAGAGTACTCCTCATGAACCTCTTTGATCAA
>MHFT01000026.1 GCA_001804315.1 Omnitrophica bacterium RIFCSPLOWO2_12_FULL_50_11 | reverse complement strand
GGGATTATCAAATTGGTGGGGTTCAAGTTGGATCCGTTCGCCTTCCTTATTCTTTCTCTCACGTGATCTTAAAAGGTCCAAAAGAGCAGTCAAGCGTTCTCACTCATGAGTGGGTACAACACTCAATCGACTCGAATCTTCCTCACAATGCATTGTTTACCGGTCCTGACACGTCGATTGTTCTTACCCGCTCAAACGACGCTCAAAAGATGGCCGATGCTCAGTCGAAATTTTTGATTGCCGCTTTGGAGCAAATGGGAGTCTTTGTCGCGCACGATGAGCTAGCGTTTGAGACGATAGAAGAGGAAGATATTTTAAATAGTCTCGACACGCTCCAATATCCTCAAGCAGATTTTGACGCGCTCTACCACGACTTCTTCTCCTCCCGCGCCGAGGTGCGGAACGTTTTAGATCGATTGCAGGAGGAGCTTCGCGATCTTGAGCAGGAAAGAGAAGAAGCGATGAGAGACGGCAAGTTTCGTATTCCCATACAGAGGTCCGGCAACGAAGTTTTGCTGGAACTCAGCAAGTTATTTGACCAGGTTCCTCTACGTCGTGCGGAAGCAAGAGCTTCAGGTGCACGCTACGAAAAATCAGTGATGCAGAACATTGACCGAATGGAGGCATGGTTAAAGGACGCAGTGAAGGGAGGCCCGGATTACGACCAATCATTCGTCGTGACGACGCCGGAAACAGTCAATGAAACAATAAAGGTTCTGGCAAAGGGGCGAGGCACTCTTTCCCATAAAGACAAGGTAGTTTCAGTGATCGCCGACGATTTGGGCAAGGGAAGTCTCATGGGACTTGATTCTGTTGACAGACTTTTAAAGGAAACCTATGGGGATGAGAATGTCCACCTCGAAAACCTTAAGAACAAAAAAATTGCCGTTCATATGCAAGCAGGCAAATCCGAACGAATGCGTCTCACTTCCGCTGCTGCTAAATTCAATAAGGGGCTCCACAGGACTCCTGGGGGTGATCGTACGAATCTTGAACAAAAACGTTGGGAGCGCGGGCTCTTTTATGATACGAGTGGGAACGGTGCAGTATGGATTTTGTCAACCGATGCGGCGGAAGCTGCGGAATATTGGCCTTCTCTCACCGTCGTTGATCCCGAATTTGACGCGTCGGGGAAGGTCGTTCGCGCGGGTAGAGGGGGTATTCACATCTATGGACACGTGATGAACTTAGCGGAGGACGCGCCGGAGATTCGGAAGCTGGGAGTGTTTGTGACCACCAAGCGAGCTATGAAAAAGGGTTCGCAAAAGATTTTCGTCGCGGTCGAGAAGCCAGGTGAAATGTCGCCCGGAGATGAGGTCACTCTCGAATTTCTTGCGCAAAATCGTATCTTGAGGGAGAAAGATGTCGGTGTAAGTCATGGAAATATTCGATTCTCTTGGCCGGCTTATTTTTGGGTTCGCGATAAGTTAAAGGAGCTGCGGGAACTCTTCCCGCAATACCCGGCGCTTAATTTCGTTGAAGCCTTGCTTGAGCCCGCAACGTTTGGATCTAAGTATCGCGGTCTTTATGCTCAGAGACATCCAGAATTTGCCGCTGTTCCCGGTTTGATTGATTTCCTCATCCGAACAGGGGCGGAGGCGAAAGACGTTTTCGGAATGAGCTTCGTGAACATGGGTCTTCACGCTCCGTACTTACATGCCAATTCACCTTTTCATAACTACGCGATTCAAAGACAGCTTTACGATCATGAATCCTATTGGCGCCTCCTCGGTCTCGGTATCGTGCGCGACGTGTTTGACACGATCGGCGACCTCTGGTACGCGGACGAAGTTTCTAGCGATATTCGTCGGCGTTTTCCAGGGCGTATGATAGGGCCCAATGTCGTGATTGATCCTAGAGTGAGGTCAGAGGATATCGGTCCGGGAGCGATTATCACCGGAAACTCTGTCATCCAGTTTGGCAGCAAGATCTTCGGCATCGTTTCGAATTCCGTCGGGATTCTGGATGTTCCTGAGAATGCTAAGGTAAGCAATATCCTTTCTCCCAATCGTAAATTTGAAGCCTTGGACGGAAATATTTCAGTTCATTGGTTATTGGGCGAAGGGAATAAAAATACGCTGGTTACCTCTACCGTTGCACCCGCTTTTGACCCTCGTCAGGAAATCGGCGGGAGACCCGTTGCCGAAACGCTTGAAATTACACCTGCTGGCCACACCTTTTCTGACTTGATCAATCAAGCTAACGTCGACGCGATGTACTCTATTTTTTCCGAAGTGCTTTCAAAGGAAAACTTTCGCGGCAGAACCATTGGACAGATCATTCATGAGGTAGAAAGCACGTTGCAAAGTTTAACTTCGAGTGAAAGTGGTAATGCTCCGCTTGCCTCCGAGCGTACGGAAGTCCGCGCCGAGGTACGAGGCGGAAAAGAGCGTGAGCGGCTGCGAGATGCGCTCGGCAGTATTGAAGCGCAGAAGAGTGAGGTCTTGCAGGCGGAACTCAGGCGGTTAATTGTGTCGGTGCCAATGGAGGAACAGATGGATCGGATGGACGAAGTGCTCACGAAGGCAGTAAGTCGGGCTGGAGTGGCACGCGGCGCAAGCGATCTGCCGCTAGTCTACCTCACGGAATTGGGTACGCGTGTAACCGTGGAAGATGTCGCGCGGCTATTTGAAAGTACGCCTGAGTCTGTCCACATTGGCATTGTGGCAGCGGATCAGAATGAAGTCCGCAGCCTGAGAGCAGGGTTGAGATCGTATGAAGATAGACTCCATGTGGGAGTGGGCCGGACGAGTCTGGTGGGTGCGCTTGCGGAACACTTTAACATTCAGGCTCGTGAAATTGCCCAAATTGTGGCGCCGGAGGCAATCTACCGCGACAAGTCGCTTGCCGGCATCTACCGCGCACTTTGGCTGAGAGCTTGGACACCGCTCTTAGAAACTGAACTCCGCATTATTGAATTGACTCACGCTGGGCGTGAAGCTCAAGGCAGGAAGATCCACGTCACGCTCGCAGATCTTGTGGAACGCCTGCGCCTTGAAGCGCAGGCATCAAAAGCCCGCGACCGCGCCGCGTAAACTCAATTGAAGGTTTGGCTTTCTTTCTTGAAAAGTAACCACTTCCAAAGGGGTAAGAGTTTCACCCGTTTTCTTTTCTCTTCCGCATCTTTGGTAATGAGAAGCAGTCCCTCGGCTCGTTTAAAGCGCTTTTGAAACTCAAGCAGACTTCGAATTTCCCGATCTGGAACAGAAGATCCATAGCTGACATTAATGGCACGAAGATCCCCCCGGTCGGGAATCACAAAATCGACCTCCTGTTGTCCTTTCCAATAATAGACCGTTTCATCCCCTCGGGTAAGCATGGCGCCAACCAAATTTTCAACCGCTTTTCCTTCGTCTTTAGAAAAACGGAAGATCAGCCGATTTCGAATTCCCAAATCCAGGCAGACAATTTTCTGCGGGTTGACCCGCTGTTCCTTGAGGGACCAGGAGAATTTCGGCAGCAGACTGAAATAACCCGTCTCCTGGATCCATCTCAGATAATCCATAATTTTCTGCCGTGACGCAGGCATCGATTGCCTCACCACTTTGTAATAGGCATTCACAGAGAATAAGCATGCGGAACATGCAAACAGGTACTTGAGTAAATCTCGGAGAAGAGCAGTGTTTTCAACTCGATGGCGTTCCCCAAGATCCCGCAAGACCAACGATTCAAAATATTCCTCTAGAATTTTATTCCGGATCAGGTCGTTATCTTGCAAAACCACCTCCGGAAATCCGCCGTGCTCCAAATAATCCTCTAACGCTTTTTTAATCTTAAACCGCTGGGCTGTATATTCCAGATTTTTCTCGAGCTTCATTCCTTTAAAAGAGACATACTCGCGGAAACTAAGAGGATAAAGGCCAAAATGAATCGTTCTGCCGCGAAGTGACGTGGCGATTTCTTGTGAGTGAAGTCTTGAAGAGGAACCCGTCAGGAATATCTTGACCCTTTCCTTATCGTGGATCCTGCGGACAAACGGTTCCCAGCTCGTCACATTCTGGATTTCGTCGAAAAAGAGGTAAATTTCCCTCTCCTTATTTTCCGGATAGAGTTCAAAGTAAGCTTCCACTAAAGCATTGAGTTCTTCCGCTTTTAACGGGAGGATTCGGTCATCCTCGAAATTCACATAAAGAATGCGATCTTTCGCTACGCCCGCGGCGAGTAATTTTTGGATGAGCGTATAAAAGTAATAACTTTTCCCGATTCTGCGAGGGCCATAAACCGCCACGATCTTGTCGGATGTCAAGGGCACCGCCAGATCCCGCGGATAAGCTTCCGGCAGGGTTTGGGTTTGGAATTCTTGGATCAGGAATTTAAACTGGTTTTTCTTATCCGCTTGAGCCATCGTCGTTGAGTATAGCTGTCTTTCCGGTAAGACAACTATTCATGAGAACTTGTCTTGTCGACAAGACAACTCTACATTCTCCTGATTAACCAGTCAAATGTTTTTTCGTGTCAATGGCGTCGAGACCAGTGAAATTGCCCAAAGTGTGGCGCCGGAGGCAATCTACCGCGACAAGTCGCTTGCCGGTATCTGCCGCGCAATCTGGCAGAGAGCTTGGACGCCGCTCTTAGAAACTGAGCTCCGCATTATTGAATTGACTCACGCTGGGCGTGAAGCTCAAGGCAGGAAAATCCACGTTACACTTGCGGATATTGTGGGAAGCCTGCGCCTCGAAGCTGACCGCCTCGAAACTCAACAGCGCTCTGCCTAGGAGGATGAACAGACTCCCCTCTTATTCCGTCAAGAGGTTCCTAATAGTAACCGTTCAGCCCCGTCATCCTGAGCGGAGTAGCACTCAGAGTAAACTCCGCGAAGGATCTCGTTTTTCGAGATTCTTCGGCCTTCGGGCTCAGAATGACGATACGTGGGTGGCTGAACGGTTACTCCTAATAGGACTCCTGACAAAATATTCAAGAGACTGAACAAATTGTTGATTTCGCTCTAACTATTTGTTATGATTGATGTTGTGAAAAAGGACTATCAGCGGGTTGATTATTTGAAACGCTTGCATCAACATTTGATAACCCCTGTGCACCCGCCCATTCAGGTCATTTTAGGGCCAAGACAGGTCGGGAAGACGACAGCGATTAAATCCTTTATGAGTCAATGGAAGGGGCCGTCCTTTTATCATACAGCGGATCAAATTTCTCCCCCCGATGCACAGTGGATGGAACAGCAGTGGATGGCCGCAAGAAAAGGGTTAACCCACGGACAGTTTGGACTCCTTGTCTTTGATGAGATTCAGAAGATTCCAAGATGGAGCGAGGTGGCAAAGAAGTGTTACGACGAAGATCACGGCGAACAGTCGGCTTTAAGGGTTGTTGTTTTGGGTTCTTCGTCGTTAATGGTTCAACGAGGATTAACAGAAAGCTTAGCGGGCCGGTTTGAAATTATCCGGTTTCCTCATTGGTCCTATAGAGAATGTTGTGAATGTTTTGGCATCTCGCTGGATCAATATATTTTTTACGGGGGTTATCCCGGCGCTCTCAGAATATTAATCGATTCACAATGGGATCTGGAACGGTGGAGAGCTTATGTACAGAATTCACTTATCGAAACGGTTCTCAGCAAAGATATCCTGATGCTGACGCCCGTCACAAAACCGGCCTTATTTCGGCAAGCGTTCTCTCTGAGTTGCATGCATCCGGCCGAAATCTTTTCCCTCAACAAAATGCTCGGACAATTGCACGAAGCAGGAAATGCCTCAACGCTTGCTTTTTATCTTAGACTTTTGGACGCTGCCATGCTGTTAAAACCGCTTGAACGATACAGCGGCAATCGAGTACGTGTCAAGATCTCGAGTCCTAAACTGATTGTTTTGAATAATGCTTTGATTAATGCCATATCGGTAAGAGGATTTTCCGAGGCGAAACAGGATCAGACTTTCTGGGGGCGGCTTGTCGAAAATGCAGTCGGTGCGTCCTTAACGAACAATGACGAAGGAATCGGAACAGGAGTTTTCTATTGGCGCGAACGTGACCAAGAAATTGACTTTGTGCTTAAGAGAGGCCAAGAGGTGGTAGGGATCGAAGTCAAGACGACACTCAATAAGAGGAAGGAATCTCAAAAACATCCGTTTCTGAGGAGGTTCCCAAAAGCCAAGATTCTGACGACGGGTATCACAGGGGGGGATATTCCACTGGGCGAGATCCTATCGATGAGCCACGACGATATTTTTTCTCAGCTTAAGAGGAAATATTAAAAAAATGCCTTGCTCGGCCGGTCGTCGAGGCCCGTGAAATTGCCAAAATTGTGGCGCCGGAGGTAATCTACAGTGACAAGTCTCTTGCCGGTATCTACCGCGCACGCTGGCAGAGAGCTTGGACGCCGCTCCTCAGAAGCGAGCTCCGCATCATTGAATTCATCCCACCACCTGAATATCCGCCAAAGGCGGATTGGCCCTTTGAGCCAAATTCAGGTGGTGGGATCACCCAAGCCGGACGCGAAGCTCAAGGCCGGAAGATCCACGTCACCCTCGCGGATCTTGTGGAAAGCTTGCGCCTCGAAGGCGAAACCGTCAAAGCCCAAAGCCGTTCCGTCTAACCAATGGTGTCGGGGAGCCGTTGAGGCACCAGCAGGGGGCGGCAGGGTGCCGGTGACCAGGTGCCTTATTCATGCGACGTAGGAGTGCCCCTGGGTGGTCCGCCCGGGATAGAAATCGCCGTTGCATAAATACATATTCTTATGTATACTACTAATGCATACTTATGAGGAGCGGTGACAACAAATGGAACACTTAAGTATCACGTTTCCGGAAAGACTCAGGGAGGAGCTGGATCGTGAGGCGAAGCGGGAGCGAACAAAGAGGAGCACATTGATCCAAAAAGCGGTCAAGGTGTATCTGGCACTTAAGCGCCGCAGAGCGATGGCGGCATTGCTCCGGGAAGGTTATGAAGAGATAGCAGCTGAGTCACGCAAAATCACTGATGAGTTTACGGATCTGGATCGCGAATCATTGAAGTATGTTGATTAAGCGTGGCGATTTATTCTGGGTCAATTTAAGCCCCACGCGTGGATCCGAGCAAGCGGGGCGAAGGCCCGTTGTGGTGATTCAAAACGATATTGGCAATTTGGTTGCGCCGACAACCATCGTGGCCCCGATCACGACGAAGGGTTTTTCGAAGGATTATCCAACCAATGTCAGAGTTCCAAAGGGTACTGCCGGACTAGAACGCGATTCCACGATTCTCTTATTTCAAATCCGTACCGTTGATAAAACACGGCTCCGGACCCATATAGGGCATCTTTCCGAACCTTATTTGGCGCAAGTTGACCGCGCGATTCGCGTCAGTCTGGGACTTTCGTGACAGGCAGGTGTCTGGGGTCAGGGGCAGTAGTTCGCCAAGATTGATTGATCTTTCGGCCGCAGGGACGAGGGCGTGCGACGCACCGAAGGGATTTACAATCGTACTCACCTCTGATTTCAACGTTCGATTCCTTCTCAAGGAAACCCTCAAACCTCATCCCTTCTTGAGTGCGAAATAGTTGATAATGAAGAATTCCCAGGTAGCCGCCACTCGTTCGTTTTGCCTCTTCGAGGTGGATCTCGACACCTATTCTCTCTATCTCAAGAAGGATCTCGCGAAATAAATCGTCGATCGTTTGAGGCCGCCTGATGTCGATACCATCAAAGTCAAGATCTTCCGAATATCGAGGACTCTCGTAAAGGATCCTTAGGCCTGTCCCGCCCTTAAATAGAAGGGCATCGGAGTCTTTGCGCTTATAAAGTTCCGAAAGGAATAAATGTTGTATGTATTCCCGGATCACATTACGCTGCGTGGTTTGAAGTTTTCTTGCTATTTCGGCAAGGTTATCGCTGGTGAGCATAAAGCCCCCAGGCTAAATCGATCATTCGAGGTTGCGAGAATAATTTTAAATAGCGATCCAGTTTACGACGGCTTATTTTTTTGAGTGCAATGCGCTCATAATGAAGCTCGCGCTTCCCGAGGCTCGCGAAATAAAGGAGATCCGCAAGGGCTTTTTTGAGGTTCTGCCATCAGAATCGTTGTTTGATTCTCTAAGATAGGTCGATATCCCTGATAGGCTTGCCTTTTCAACTTTTGGTACGTATAGGCAACGTTTCCGACTCGAAACGAACGAGTTGATTTGACGGTGATCGATGTCACCGTGTAGACGGTTTCGGGAATCAGCCGATGGAACGAAAGCGCACTGTCGAGCGAGATGTAAGAAGGCTCATAAAGCCGATTTGCGATCACATAAGGGCTGAGAGATTGACTCGCCTTGTTTCCTCTCCCCCCTTTTGGGGGGAGAGGATTTCCGCCAAAGGACGCGGCGGA
>MHFT01000025.1 GCA_001804315.1 Omnitrophica bacterium RIFCSPLOWO2_12_FULL_50_11 | reverse complement strand
GCTTTTAAAAGACTACGGGCTTGATTCAGAAAACCTGGTGGCTGTCCATCCAGGGGCGAATTGGGCTCCGAAGCGTTGGCCTGCCGAATATTACCGCCAACTCGTTCGCAGGTTAATTGATACATACGGAGTCCAAGTGGTGATCACCGGGACGCTCGAGGACGAGCGCGTTGCTCAGATGATTCTGAATGGCAAGAGGGATCAGACGATCGTTTCTTTGTGCGGCAAAACAAAGACCCGTGAACTGGGTGCGCTCTATTCAAAGTGCCGGTTGCTCATTTCCAATGATTCAGGACCTTTGCACATTGGTGCTGGTGTGGGCACGAATGTCGTCGGCATTTTTGGCCCCACGGCGCCACGAGAAACGGCGCCTATGGGACGCGGCAGGAATCTGCTGATTCACTATGCGCCGGAAGGAGTGACTCTGCCGTGGATTGGAAAGAATTTTCCGTCCCCTTGGATGGAACACATCTCAGTCGATCACGTTCTCAAGCTGATCGAGCGGGAGGAGCTGCTCAACACAAGTGCTCGCAGTCAATTCTCACGAAATCCGTAACATTTTGGTCGTTACCCTAAGCAACATCGGCGATGTGATTTTAACGACGCCCGTTTTTTCTCTCTTGCGTGATTACTTTCCTTCGGCTCGTGTCTCCGTGATCGTTGGGCCTAAGGGAGTCCCCGTCTTCACTCACAGTCAAACGGTGGACCGAGTCATCGAGTTTGACAAACGCATGTCTTGGCTCGAAAAGCTCAAATTCATTCGGGGACTGAGAAAGGAACGCTTCGATCTCATCGTGGACCTCAGAAATACCTTAATTCCTTTTCTCCTCCGAGCGAGGTACCGAACGCCGCTCGCACGGAAGCAGTCGGGCCTCGCGATGCGCGAGCGGCATTTGAATCGATTGAAGCCGCTCCTCGTGGTCAAAAATCAAAAGAATGGTTTTCACTTTTTTACAGATGAAGAACAGCAATCGGGACTTCGCAAATTGAAGCGCGAAATCCCCACTGCCAGTGACAATGAATTTATTTTAGTCGCGCCTGGCGCCGGAAGTCACCTCAAGCGGTGGACGATTTCAGGGTTTCGCGACTTGGTCCATCATTTTTTTGATCTGGGCCGGTCTGTGGTGCTCGTGGGCGATGAAAAAGAAAGGGAGCTCGGTTTGGAATTAGGTCGTGTGCGTGCCGGGCCTCTGGCAAATCTCATTGGGGAACTAACGATTCGGGAGGCAGCGGGACTTGTTGCGCGGGCTGCGTTGGTCGTGGCCAACGACAGCGCCGTCATGCATTTAGGCCATGAGCTTGAGCGCCCGACGGTTTCGATTTTTGGTCCGACGAGTGAGCAAAAGTACGGCCGCGCAGGCGACCGGTACCGAACCGTCCGGCTCAACTTGGAATGTACGCCGTGTGAGCAGCCGGAATGCCGGCTCGCGTACCGTGCTTGCTTAGACGACCTGCCCGCATCAAGCATTATTGAAACGTGTGGGGAATTGCTGCGTAATGCATCCAGTTGACCTTTCGCGTGTCAGGCGGATTTTGGTGACCCGGATCGATCGGATTGGGGATGTCATTTTATCAACCCCTGTTTTCCAAGCGATCAAAAAGCGATTTCCTAAAAGCTACGTTGCCGCGCTCGTGCTTGAGGAAAATGAAGTGATCCTCCACAGGAATCCTTGGATTGATCAGGTGATTGTCTACGACAAAAAAGGTAGCCACAAAAATTGGTGGCGCACAGCTCAGTTTGGCTTCGGCCTCAAACGATACGGTTTTGATGCGGCGATTCACCTTCATCCCACCAATCGTGTCCACCTGATTTCGTATTTTGCTCAGATTCCCATTCGGATCGGCTACCGGCGGAAAATTCACAGCGTCTTGACGCATATGATTGAAGAGAAAAAATGGCAAGGGGCGAAGCACGAAGCCGAATACAATTTCGATCTCCTTGTGCTGATCGACGTGCCAAAGCCGGAACGATTCGAGCTTTTTTTCGGTTTGGATGTTCAAGAGAAAGAAAGATTGCGTAACTTGTTTCGAACCGACCTTGGTACTCCTTATGTTGTTTTTCATCCAAGTGCAAGCTGTCCATCCAAGATATGGCTCGCTGATCGGTTCGGCGCTGTTGCGGATGCTCTAGCGGCGCAAGACGGAATGACGCCCGTCATCATCGGCGAGGGCAGAGGTGTCGATGACGCAGAGAAGATGCAGAAATCGATGCAACGGAAGGCAGTCAATCTCGCGGGAACGTTAAGTCTCGGGATGCTTGGCTGGCTTTTAAAAGATGCCGAGCTTCTTGTCTCTAACGATTCCGGTCCCGTCCACGTGGCGTCTGCTTTAGGAACTCCGGTCATTTCCATTTTTGGAAGGAATCAAGGCGGGTTGAGTGCAAACCGTTGGAAACCTTTTTCGGCACGTGCTTCGTTCCTTCAAAAAGAGGTTGGTTGTATCGAGTGTCTGGCGCACGACTGTCAGATCAATTTCAAGTGTTTGAATGAACTCACGGTCAAAGACGTACTGGGTGAGGTGGGAATGCGTTTGAACAAGACCGTCATTAATGAGCCAACGGCCTCGGGAGGGCCGGAGGAAAGCCTGCACCGTCATTGCGAGGCAGAATCCCAAAGCATTGCCGACGTGTCCGCCGGTAGTGTGGCGGAAGCAATCTCGCGCTCTAGATTGCTTCGACGTCGCTGTGGTCCGCTGTCTCGCAATGACGGACGTTTGAAGCGTGTTTTGATCGTGCACCCCTTCGGGATCGGCGATGCCTTGTTTATCACGCCAAGCATCCGTGCTCTGAAGGAACACGGCGTGGCAGAAATCGATTTATTGCTTGGAAGCCGAACGAAGGAGCTGTTTCAATTTCATCCCCTTGTGCGCAGGATATTCGTCTGGGACAAGTCTCATGTCCGTGGGTTTGGAAACCGCTTGCGGCGGATCCGAAACGTGGCGGTCATGTTTCGGACGCTTTGGTCGAATCGCTACCAGGTGCTCATTGACTGTTCTCTGGCACACCAATATGCGTTTTTTGGATGGATCTTGTGGTGGATTCCCGTGCGGCTGGGTTTTAATTTTAGGCGCCGGGGTATTTTTTTGACTCACAAAGTTGAACTGCCAGAAGCGTTTAAAAACAAACCAGTTCCAGAATATTATCTCGATTTACTGGCTTTTTTTGGGGTCAAGCGTGTTCCAACTCGGTTGGAACTTTTCCTGTCAGCAGCGGACACGAAGGAAGCCGAAATCATTTTGAATCGTGTGGGGATGACGGGGACAGAACCATATTTCGTGGTCGCACCTGCAGGCGGAGACTCTTGGGGCAAAGATGCGCGACTGAAACGCTGGCCGCCGAGCCATTTTGCTTCGCTCGTTGGAATGCTTCGAAGCGAGTTTGGCGCTCAATTTGAACGCGTACTCATTTTAGGAGGAGCTCACGAGAAGTCAATTGGGGATCAACTATTAGAAAAACTCAATGGTTTCGAAGCTTACAATTTATGTGGCGCTGCCCCGATCCGAACGACAGCAGCGCTGATCCAAAAGGCTTCTTTTCTATTGGGCAATGACAGCGGTCTCGTTCACATTGCGCATACGCTTGGGACTCCGGTGATCGCTCTGTACGGGCCCGTGAATCCATTGGTGTATGGGCCTTATCCGAAGAGCCAGACCGCTTTGACGATTACAAATACCGGCCCTGAGTGCCGGCCCTGCTACCGAAAAATGAGGTATCAAGCCGACTGTGTCGGGATCGAGTGCTTAACCGAGCTTGAACCGGAACAGGTTTTAGATCGCATTCGCGCCGAAAGTTTTTTCGAACAGACCCGTTTGAAAGTGGCTACACAGTGTTAAACGCTGCTTACAGAATGCCTTTCCGTTTGCGGATATTGGTTTTAACATTCTCATTTTTCGTGGCGGTCGGCTGCAGCCGAGAGCGGGCGGCGTTGAGTGGGCTTACGGCGCCCGAGGAGTCAGAAGGGGTGAAACGAGCCCCTTTTACGATTAGGGAAAACGAACACTTGAAATTCAGTATCCGGTGGCTTGGCTTCGAATTTGGAACCGCTGAAGTGCGGACGGAAAAGATGGAACAGATTCGGGGTCGCGACGCATATCACATTTCAGTCCATGTCCGTTCGAACAAACTCATCGACCTCGTTTACCCTGTGCGTGATGAACATCATAGCTACATTGATGTGGAGCACTTTCACTCGCTCCGTTACGAAAAGATTCTGCGCGAAGGCCGGTATCGTGCGGATGAAGTGATGGAATTTGACCAGGACCGTCACACGGCCACTTATTATTCGAGGTTAAATGGGACCAAGAAGCAGATGTTCATTCCGAAACATGTACAAGATCAACTTTCCGCTGCGTACTGGCTGCGCGTACAAGCGATGAAGCCGGGGGAATCCGTTTACATTCCGGTGAACACGGATGAACGGAATTGGAACTTAGAGGTTCGTGTGCTTCGCTCCGTGAAAAAGGAAATCACAGGGTTAGGCACCTTTGACGCGCTCGAAATTGAACCGCGGGCGCAGTTTCAGGGCATGTTTGTCCGCCGTGGGAAGTTTTGGGGGTGGATGAGTGTGGATGAAAAAAGACTGCCCCTGACGATGAGGTCAAAGATTCCCGTGCTTGGATCCGTCAGCATCACACTCGTCTCGTATGAACCTCGTTAGACCTGTGTTCCGAAAGCAAATAAAACAAGCGCACTAAGGTAGGAATCATGCAACGAGCCTTTACACGCTGGATTTTTGGAGCCCTCGGCTTCGTCGTTTTGTGCGGTGCAATTGCTTTCTTCACGTTGCCGCTCAAGGGGCAGATTCCAATCTTGGCTTATCATTTTGTGGTGCCGCGCGAACAGGTCGGGCCGACGTCGCTCGATGTGAGTCAAGAGTCGTTTGAGCATCAGATGCGGTTTCTTCAAACGTTTCGGTTTCGCCCGATTTCGCTGCGTGAGCTTTACGAAATCAAACGGGGAGCGAAACAGCCAAAGGGCAGGGAGATTGTGATTACCTTTGATGATGGAAACCGCTCGTACGTAGAATTTGCACTTCCGATCTTGAGCCGATATGGTTTCCCGTCTGCAAATTTCTTAATTTGGGATAACATCACGCAGGAACTCCACGGCAGTATGGATTTAGAAATGGTGCGTCGCATCGCGCATGATCCGCTCGTGACGTTTGGCTCTCACACCCTCTCACACCCGGTACTGTCCAAAGTCGATCCCGAGCAAGCACGGCAAGAGATTGTGCAATCGAGGGCAAGGTTTGAACAATTGCTGGACAAAAAAATTGATTTTTTCGCTTATCCAGAAGGTGCTTTCGACGACGCGGCAATCAAGTTTGTTCAGGAAGCAGGATATCTTCTTGCGTTCACGACTTCGTGGAAGCACTTGGCGGGCAAGAATCGGGAGACACTTTATACGCTGACGCGTACGAAAGTTACCTCTTCGGATAATTTATTAAGTTTTTGGATGAGAGTATCTGGGATTTCATCTTACGTGAAGCGTTTGAGATACGCTTACGGTTTCTGGTCATGAAATTAACGGAGTTAGATATTCCGGGCGTTTTTTTGATTGTGCCGGATGTCTTCGAAGATAAGAGAGGATTTTTTTACGAGTCTTACAACAAGGAAGTTTTCGCGCGGCACGGGATTCATACGAAATTCGTCCAGGACAATGTGAGCGGTTCAGCAAAAGGTACCCTGCGTGGGCTCCACTATCAAATCGCGCCCAGGGCACAGGCAAAGCTGGTTCGAGTTGTCAAGGGGGAAGCCTTTGATGTCTCTGTGGATATTCGGGAAGGATCGAAAACGTTCGGCCGGTCCATTTCCGTTTATCTGAGCGAGGAGAATGGGAAGATGCTTTACGTGCCGCCAGGCTTTGCGCACGGCTTTTGTGCCTTGCGTGATCGGACAGAATTTCTCTACAAAGTTTCTGAGTTCTATTCGCCGGAGCACGAGCGCGGCATCAAATGGAATGACCCGGCACTCAAAATCGAGTGGCCAAAGTTGGACGTCGAATTTATCGTGTCCGATCGGGATCAGAAGTTTCCTTTTTTTAAGTCACTCTTCTAAAATGGCTCAAGTCGTTCAAAGGTGTGAAACACAGCCTTCCTCGTCTTACCCCCACCTTGGATAAGGTGTAGGATCCCTCTTTTTTCTATCCTGGCTGGATTTGTCTATTGTGGGTGGATTTTCGGGTATTTTCTGGGTCTCAAAGCTTGAAAAGCTCTGTTGAGGAACGTAGATTCAAATCACCGGAAACATCGGGAGTCAGAGCGGAGGTGTCCTCCGTTGTGATTCCCAGTCAGTTCCAAAGGAGGTGACTCAGGATTTAAGTCTCAGATGAGACGAATCACGGCCTCAATTGTTTTGGCTGCCTTTCTTCATGAGCAAATCCTCCTTGCCCATGATCCGTATCTCAACCTCCACAACCCGCCAGTTCCAGAAGTCAGTGTAGACACTTTATCCTCAGAAACTCAAGAAGCATCAAGTGACTCACATCAAGCGAGCGTTCAAGACTTCCTTGCTGGAACTGACGCCTCACCCATTTCAGCTACTGAAGCCACGATAGAACCTCCCACTCTTGATCCTATTCCTTCTCATGTAAACACCCGCTTCCTTACCCTTTCAGGAACAAAACCGCCTGGTACAGGGATCTTCATCAATGGCATGAGGCCAGAGGAGCTTACTCCCAAACCTTATCCTTCTCCTTCCCCTTTTCCTTTTTCTCATCCTCCTCGCCCAAATAGCTGGGCCTACACGATTGAGCTTCGAGACTTAAAGACAAACGGTGACACACAGACTCTCTTGATTACCACAAGAGATAGATCCGGTCATGAAAGCCTGCCTGTTCGAGTCCAAGTCACCTTAGACCGAACGAGACCCAGTTTCAGCCTTTTGACTCCCATTGCCTCAGGCGACACCGTTCCCCATACAGGTCTTCACCTGGAAGGCCTCGCAAGTGATGAGCACGTTCTGAAAGGTGTGTATGCAGAGTTTTACTTCACACAGAAACGGCAGATCCGATACAAAGAAGCTGCAACCTACGATCCCGTTACCAGCGCCTGGTCTCTTCACATTCCTCAGGATAAGTTCATGCCAGGCGGAACCTTAGAGCTTTATCTCTATGCCCAGGACGAAGCAGGGAATAGGAGGGGAAAAAGGCTGCGGCTCGTCACAGAAGGTGCGCCGGATAAGACACAGCCTCAACTTGCCATTACTTCTCACCGTCAAGGCGAAGCGGTTTCGGTGCGCGCATTCCTCTTAAGCGGCACGGTAAGCGACAATGATCGAGTCCAGACAGTCCAAGTAATGTTCTATGACCGCACGACACGCACTTATTTTTTTAATCCCTATCGGGAGCGGAGTGGAAGATATCAAGCTGCTGATTATGACCCTTTAACCGGAACCTGGTCTATTCCGCTTGTCGCAGGTGTAAATCGAGCGAATCACGAGATCACAGCCACCGTTTTCGCTCAAGACAGAAGCGGCAATCGCTCCGTTTTGAGGTCGACAGATCTGTCGGTCGGTGAGCTACCACCTCTTCGATACCCGGTCAATCGTTCTACTTATGACCCAGCCAGTCGGATTTATCAACTGCGTTACACGATAGGCACCAAGCTTCATGAGCAAAGGTGGCAATTAGGGGAGGGAGAGACTGTATTTCTCATTCGGGAAGAAGAAGATGTTGGAAGCGCTGCCTTGGGCCTTATCTCATTCGAACCCAAACGCCGGACACTTCCTGAACCTCAAGAGCCAGAGCTCGAAAACCCGAATTCCCCAAAAACCGAGGTGACGACGGTTGATGGTTTCAAGATGACCTACCAGGAAGGAAAGGTGGTCCAGATCGAGAAACCGGGTGAATTCACGATGAGTCATCTTGATTGGCAAGGGGGCAGGCTCTCGGGCGGCCTTCTGACGCGCTCTGACGGAATGGTTTACTTTATTGACAAGGAGAATCTGATTTATTCCCTGGATTCACAAGGCCGGAAGACCGTTTATGATGAATCGGGAAGGACGAGCTCTATCAGTTGGAAAGAAGAGGGCAGAGAAGTAAAAGAAACCTACTCCTACCGCCTGGATTCAAATAACCGGATCGTTTCCATCCTTGTCACCAGAGACAACCGTTCCACATTTCGTTCCACACTTTACGATGCTGACGGTTCGCTCCAAACGGTTTTCAACGGGAAGGGAAACGCCGCTTGGTTTGAGGGCGGCTTCCTATCCGCCATTCGTACGAATGAAGGAATCGCGTATCGGTACAAGACCGAAGCTGCCGAAACCGGTTTCGAAACCCGCCCCACCGTCGCTGTACCTGAAAGTCTTCCCTCTCTGCTTCGCTACGATGAAGACCGCACTCTTTCCTATGTGAAGCAGGGGAGCCTTGAAATCTTCTTTGAAGACAATCTTCCTCATCGAGTCCTTAAAGACGGTGTGGAAACCCAATGGACTGCAACTGAAAACGAATTTGGAAGCTTAGCTGACTTTTTGATCGAGCGCCCCGGTTATTCTTACCGGTACGGAGGTGACGGAAGTCTTGATTTGCTCAAGACCCCTCAGGCTGAATTCAGCGTCCTAAATGGAGTGATCCAATCGATGACCGTAACCGGAGGAGAAGAGGGTCTCCCCAAAGGATCTGTGCTTGAGTTCCGCAGGCAAGGCGATGTAAGACAAACCGTCATTACCTATCCTGAGCCCGACGGGCGGGTGTTCACGTACGCCTATGACGAGACACAGGCGAAAGACATCCTTCGTGAGGTCAAGTTACGAAACGGAACGATTCAAAGTTTCGGTCCCGACAGTGCCCTTAAGTCCTTAAAGACTGCGGATGGCAAGTTTTATGAGTACGCGGCGGCTGAAGGCGGGAGAATCGCCCGTTTAACATCCTGGGAGCTTGCGGACGGACGGATTCTTTACTTTAAACAAGATGCGTCGCGAGAAGCGCCTGTTTTAGATTGGGTTGAATTCTCGGATGGCCGAAAGCTCACCAACATCGTGCTTGATTCTGAAGGAAGAATCGATCAAGCGGATGAATCGGTGTTCGATGAAAACCACTCCCTTCTCTTTGTCAATCATTATGAAGCGGGGAAACTTAAGAAACGCACCTTTCCAGACGGCACTGTCCTTTTATTCGGACCAAGCGGCGCGCCCGAGTCCTTTGGACATCCGATGAGCAAAACCTATTCCGTTTCTTATCAAAACTCACCTGAGACAGGACGCAGAGAAGTGACGCTTTCAGATTCAGCGGAAACACTTGTTTATTCCACGGATGGAAAGCTCCTTTCCTATGTGACTGACGGTATGACCTTTAACTTTGACGATAGAGGTGCCATCCGTCTTCTCACAACACCCTTTGGCGAGGTCGAGCGGCCAGCCTGGGATGGCCAAGGAAGATTAACCGAAGGAACCGTGAGGCTCACGAATGGGCCGGAGTACAAGATCGAAGGTGGAGCGATTTCCAAGATCATCCGCCGGGACAAATCACAAGTGACCTATCAAAATGGTCTCGCGAGTGAGATCACGACTGAGAACGAAACCTTAAGCTTTGAATACGTCAGCTCAGACGCGGGAGATCTTGAGCAGATCACGGTGACCCAGGATGAGCGCGGAACGGTTTCAACCGATGCGCTGATTAACTTTCTCATTCGTCCCGAGCATCTTCGCGACGCAGAACTCCTTTTCGCGGCGCCGATTGAGAATCTTTTTATTAAGCCTGAGCGTACCACGATCACCATGGTCAACTCCATCCCTCCGATTGCCCAAGCCAGTGTCTACCAGCCAAACGGAAGTCCATCTCAGCACCAAATCACCTTCGATTCTTCCTACCAGCCCGAGACAATAGAAATCCCTTCGATTGCTCCTGATCCAAATCTTAATAAATGGGACACGTACGGGCAGCCGTATCTGGATGGTCCATATCCCTTTGCTACCCCTGGAGCCTGGGTGGAAGGTTATAACGTAACGCGTGGTATGGAGTACAACAAAATCAAGTACGACCTGACCACACCAGGCACCTATGTAGGCCACTATTACTTTAAAGCAGGGGCAGCCATTAACGATTTTATTGGCTTCCCAGAGAATTTAACCTTTGATCTCTCAAGTCTTCCTTATCTTGTGATCGGTCTTCAAGGCGAGCCGGGAACCGTGGTCGCCTTTGAGCTTATGGATGCAAGCCGGAACCGCCACCAGGTACTGCTCCATGGCATTGACGAAAAAGAGCGCCTCTTTAAGATCGATCTTACGAGTGTACCGGGTGTCGATCTTACGCGGCTGGCTTCTCTTGCGCTTGTCTTAGAAAGCGACCGTCAAGCTGCAAAACAAGGAACGCTTGAATTCACCAACTCCTACTCCAAATATACTTTCTCCCCTCCCCTATCACCCGTCCAAGGTGTGGATGAGCGAACCGGTGCAGAGTTTCCTTCGTTTCACTCGGTTCGTCTCACCTCCGGTCGCGGCGAGTCCTTTAACTATCTCCACTACGCGTCCGACAGCGAAGCTTATTTTCACTATGATCTGCGAGCGCCTGCGACAAAGCTGGAAGTGACCTTCGATTATGACCGTCCTGAGACACCGGATGCCGTTGAATACGAGGACCTTTCCGGGTTTTCTGAGTTTATCTTCGGTGCAGAATTTGAGGACGGTCGGACATCTCCTAGGAGCCTTGATGTTTATCTTGAGGACGCCCATGGAAATAGGATGCTGATCAGGCCAGGCTTTCAGTCCGTTGAGCCCACCTTTTTTACATTTGATACGGAAGCCTTGGTCCTTGATCTTAAGCGGATCCGCTCGTTTACCTTTTGGGTGGCTGGTCAGACCTCAACAGGTCCGGGCGACGGCCGCATCTGGCTCCGCGGCATTCCTCGCGAAGGAGCGCTTTCCTATACGCCTGCGAGTGTTGATACGGACGAGCTTTATGTCCTGCCTAAGGAGAAAGTATCCGTATCGCTTTCAGGAATTGATCTTTCTACGCAAGATTTTCTTAATCTCAGCGTGAAAACTCCGGACGGCGCCACAGATTCACGGGCGCGTCTTACGATTGGACAGTCTTCCTATACAACCAAAGTCTTATCGCCCGGCTGGAACCACTTACTCGTCCCACTTTCTCATTTCACATCGCTTGAAGGAGAGAAACTTGAGATCGCATTTGAAGGAAGTGCCCAAAGCGGCTACTTCCTGGATAACCTGGTCTTCTTCAAGTTCCGTGACAACCGTGTCGAAACCCTTTACCCCAAGCTGACTCAAAACCCCGCCTCCCTTGCGGCAGGTTTTGCACAACCCTGGAAGGCACAAGATGAATACCTCAAGAGAAGGATTCCCGACTTTTCTCCTGTTCCCGAAGGCCCAAGCCTGATGCTTCTTGAGCTCGGAAGCCTTCTCACCGTAGAAACCGAGCTTGAGTATGACGGGAAGGGAACTGTCCAACAGGCAAAGACTGCTGACGGCCGCACGATTGTTTTAAAAGAAGGCGGCGAGCTCGATCACGTGATTCTTAAAGACGGATCAACCGCAAGCTATTCTTACGATCAGGGAGGAAACCTTGGGTCGGTGGTGATGACTGATTCTCGGCCGATTGGAGAAGCTGCTCCGCCTGAGGAGGCACCGCTTTCCGTGACCTATGAATATGGAAAGATCCGGGAACTTACTCGGCAAGATAAATCCAGCCTCACGTACGAGTACGAGTTCGTTACGGAGAGCACCCTTCCAAACTGGCTCGTTTATGCTGGGAAGCCGCCTCGGGAGAACACACAACCCTCAGCCGATCCGGTGGTGGAGCTTACCGTTGTGAAGATCCCGCTCGGCACAGAACCAGAATCTTATGAGGTCAAGGTCTACAGGCGTGACGCAGACGACCCATTTCAAACCGGGCAACTTCTTTCTGTGATGGATCCCAATGGGCTCGTTACGGTTTATGATTATGACACGGCCGAAGCAGATTCACCTTTGAAGCACAGCCAGACTTATTTCAAAGGCCGTCTTCAGTCTGAGTCGAGCTATGACTACCGTCTTGTAGAAATAGAGGACCTTCTCAATCCAGGCCAAGCCATTAACGTGACCCATACCTTTGTAACGGACGAAGAAGGTACCACAAGCGAGTTTGATCACGAGGGAAATTTAGCCCGCCACTTCACTCAAGAGGGCTATCAATATGAACACCTGTTAGAGCGAGAAAACCTCATCACCGTAAACGGTGCCTCCTATCTGGAAGGCGCACTCTTTCGGGTGGAAGATACTCAATTTACGATTGAGGAGGCGGTCACCAGCCCAGCGGATCCAAATCATCTGGCTGGAGCCCTTCTCATTTACCCAGACGGCCACAGGACTTTCTTTGTAGATGGAAAACCCTACCTTTCAACACGGGATGCAGGCGAAGCTGCCTTTTTTGATCCTGTGCGAGATGCGGGTACAGAACCTTTTAAGACAGAAGCTGCCAATTTTGCCCTGGCCAAAAGCATATGGGCCGAAGCCCCTAAGACACTTCCTCAAAACATCACACCTGAAGAAGTCGAGATCGTGACGCTCGTCTCAAGAGAAACCGATCAAGCCCTAGTCCGCTACGAGGAAGGCGAGCTCAGCTACCTTCGTTTGAAAGAAAAGGGGCTTGAAGTAACCAACGTTTCCGTTGACTCAAACGGCCGCTTGACCGGCGCGCAAGTGAAGCTCGCAGGCGGTGCAGACTTCATCTTTAAAGAAGGTCTTCACGTTAAAAGAACCCACGGGGATGGGGGAACGGATGTCTTTACGCCAGAAGACGAAAGTGATGAGTATCTTGAAGAAGTCAAGCGCTGGAGCCTTTTTAAAAGTCAGGCCGCGGGCTTTATCCGCCCGCCGGATGAGCAAGGTCAATCGATGAAGACCGACCTCGGTACAGCGCTTTACGGCGAGTCCGGCCGCTTGCTCGAGGTGCACCTTAAGGCAGAAGGAATCACACTGAAGGAGCTAGAGTTTAATAAGGAAGGGGAACTCATTTCTGCAAAAGCAGTATTTCAAGGCGATGTGACAGGCAGGTACCGGGATGGCGTGTCTCTCTCGATTACCGAAGAAACGGAAAGCGAACATCGCCAAGTCTATTCTTATTTCGATTCCGGGAACCTTCACTATGAAACCTCAAGAACCAAGTGGAACGAATGGAAAGAAGAAATTTCCGCCTATCTTCTCGATCCCTCTTTTGTGATCGAGACTGAGTATAACTCAGAGGGAGCAATCACGACACTCACCAAAGCAGACCGCTCGGTGTCGATTTACGATGAAACAGGCAATGTGGATCAGATTTACAGTTTCGAAGGAAGGCTCCTCATTGACTATACTTATGAGGGAGCAACCAACACGCTTCTTTCCGTCACCCTTGTGGATGCGAGAAAGCGGCTTGAAGAAGACACAGCCGAAGCCAAACGGGAGATCTTAAGGCAAAAGGTGCTTGCCCTTGAGGAACTGGCCAAGCGAACGGAACAGGCGATTGACAAACTCAAGACTGAGATTGAGTCAAAAAGACAAATTCTCCTTGGGCATCGCGCTCAACTTGATGGTTACGCGAGAGACCTTGAAGGAAAGAAAGTGCGCGGCAGGGACGCCAAGCGGGCAAAGTCTGAAGCTCTAAACCAGCTTCGGGATGGAATGAATCAAGTAAGCAACGCCCTCTCTGAACTTGACCGAAATCTTGCAGAAGGAATCAGTGAGATCTTAGCTGAGAAGGACAAAGTGAGCGTGGAGATTGACAAGAAAGCTGAGGAGTCACTGGGTAAGGTCCAGGAGAACCGGACCAAATACTTAAACGAGATTGTGAAACAGGAACTCACATCCATTGTGTTCGGTACCTACCGGGATGCTCTTGGCCGTGATCCGGGTACGGAAGAAATCGAGGCTGCAATGAGCGAGAAAGAAGCCGGCACCTTTGATCGAGCGAAGCTAAGAGACACCTTGATTCAAAGTGATGAATACAGGAGAAGGCGTGACGAAGTCAAGGCGATCAAGCGTGCGGTCTCAGTCGCGCTCATTCTGTACACGTCGTCCGGGTTATCTTCCTCGGCCGCACTTTCAAAAGAGCTCGGCCTCTCAGCAGATGAAGTCGTTTCACTCTCTCGAGCTGAGGCGGATCAAATCCGTGCCTGGCTCAATGCCCAGGACCTTCACTTTGGTCATTCTGCCTTTCTTGCCCTTCAAACCCTTCTAAAGGACGAAGGAAAAATAACCTCTGAAGGTGCACTCGCAGCTATGGCAATCTTAATTGATATCCTGACAGGGGTAATCACACCCTTTGAGGAAGGAGAGCTCAAGCTGAGTCTCTTTAGCCTCGAGCGTGTGGCCGCGAAGTATGGGGTAAAGCTTTATCCTGCTCAAGTGAGCTATGAGGACCTGAAACGAATGGTCCTTCAAGGCAAGAAAGTGATGGTTCACCTGGAAGGAGATCACTACACGATTGTTACCGGATTCGAGACGGTATCGGAAAAGCGTATCGTCTTTAAAGACGGCCGCCAAGCAGAAGAAGCGGTTGAAGTAGAAAAGGTGATCACTCTGGAACGCAATAAGGGTGAATCTGGAGAAGAAGTCATTGTCACCAAAGACCAGTTTCTCTCAGCCTGGGAGAACAGAGAAGGCGAAGGAGGTTATGTCCTCACACCCGTTGAGCCTCGTCCTGCTTCAGATGGCAGGCTCTTAAGCACCAGGGAAGCTCA
>MHFT01000024.1:12208-79610 GCA_001804315.1 Omnitrophica bacterium RIFCSPLOWO2_12_FULL_50_11 | reverse complement strand
TGACGCGCTTTCCTGCTTCATTGTATGTATTTGAATAGATGAAGCCGCTGCGCACACGCCCGCTGGGATAATAGGCCGTTTGGATATAGCTTGTGTGTCTTCCTCCCGTCTCAGAGGTGCGGTCGGAATAGACGGTACGGAGGATCAATTTCCCATTGGTGTCATATTTACTACTGCTGTAGCCCGTTAAGCGGCCCTTCCCGTCATAATGGAAGATCGTGCCTTCTTTCCACTCGTTACCGACACGGACATATGTATAAGTACTTCGCCGCACTAATGTGGGAGGATCGGTCGAAGTATCGTATACCCGATGAACGATCACCTGCCCTCGTTTATTGTATTGATACACGTCAAGCAAATTCCTAGAGTCATCCGCTGCCGTTAATGGAGATGAGCCAGACTGGGTAAGCCATCCAGTTGTCGTACGATCGGCAGATTGATTGCCGGATTCGTTTGTGCCTCGGCTTGTGTCTTTGTTCGATCCATCCCCTGCCGGCACGGTCGGCACGTCCGTTTGCTGGCTTCCGCCACTAACAAGCGGGGCTGCAAATCCGCCCGGCATTTGAAGAAAAACCAAAGAGACGGCCAGAGTTGCCGCGACTCCTTTCATCCAAAAGCAATATCGAAGGTCTGTTTGTTTCATCTCTTCTCAATTAAGAAAATCTGTGAGGAACACCCGCTTATTGAAGCACAAAGTATGCGTCTTAAAAAATATAACTGACAACCAAAGACCTATCAAGCTGGTAGAATTAAAATTCATGTAAATAAATTTGTGACATGGAGTTACGACCGCTTAATAAATCCGCCGGAAAAGAACTTTGACCTGTCCCCTTTTTTGGGGACTGTCCCCTTTTTTCCCTTTCTTTCCCCGGCCGCTTGTAACTTTAAAACACGCATGGTAGGTTTTTCGTAGAGCTACAGACGAAAAATTAAGCCGTTGTCTCTTTGAAAAATTAAATCGTCACGATAATAGCAAACCCACCGAGAGGTGGGGACGTCCTCCTTCGTTCCGTCCGTAAAGGCGGAACTTCGGAGGACCCTACGAAGCTGTGCCGATAAGGACACAGCGGAGTAGGGCAAAGCCGTGCGCCTAAGTCCCCCAACCGTCATTGCGAGGCAGCAAACCAAAGCATTGCCGAAGCAATCTCGCGTTCTGAGATTGCTTCGTCATCACCTGGAATGCATCCTCGCAATGACGGTTGGGGGATATGGTAGGCAGGTTGCCGAATGACAGAAGCCGCAGATTCTGTGTGTTTGCGTGCTGTGCAAACAAAAAAGGCCGAGCATTCTGCCAGAAGGCAAACTGCCTAAAGGGCAAAATGCTCGGCCTTTTTTTGTGTAGCGCCAAAGAACGGTGAGGGTTAGGTGAAAGGTCTAGGTGAAAGGCCAATGATAAAAGCAAGGCAGCTTGGAAATTCAAAAGCGGCGGCGCTCGTTGAGACGGCAGTCATTCTGCCTATTTTTGTGTTACTTATGGTCGGGATGGTGGAATTCAGCCGTGTGCTTATGGTGAAACAGGTCATTACCAATGCAGCGAGAGAAGGAGCGCGGGCAGGCGCCGTGAATTTAGACGACACCGAGGCGCTCACGGCGGCGCAAAACGTTTCGGAAAATTACATTACGATAAGCGGCGTCGAAAGCGGTCCGGCAACGGTGACTTCTTCACTCATCGCAGCTGGTGGGAACCCAGCGGTTCAGGTCGTGATCGATTACGACTACGATTCGGTCTTGACCAATTTTATACCAGGCATCGACGGAACCCTCACTCTTCGTTCGACTGCGATCATGCGGCGCGAAAGTTAATGAGCGCGCAACTTACGGAACGTAAGTTGCTGCGCGAATTAATCCTTCGCCCCGCAGAATTTCATCTGCGGGGCGAAGGATCCCCAAGCTCGTACGGGGCCTGGGTGTTTTAGTTAAGGAGGTTGGGAACGTGTCACAACTGAGACGGTTCAAAGGAAAAGGTGGGACAATCCTTATTCTGGCCGGAGCCTCTCTTTTTGCCTTCATTACGTTCTTTGCACTCGTAGCGGATTTCGGACATATTTTTGTCACGAAAGCCGAACTTCAAAATGTCGCAGATTCTGCTGCTCTTGCGGCGGTCGTGGACATCCAAAACGGGCTGGCTCAAGCCCGCCAAACAGCGGTCAGTTTTGGAGAAACTCATCGAGTAGCCGGTTCCCCGATTCTCATTGATTCCGGCGATATCGCATTCGGCTATTACGACTTGAATGCAGAACAATTTCTGCCGGGCGAAACCCCTACAAACGCAATCACGGTGAATGCGAAAAGAACGGAAGGCTCCCTTTCTGGTCCGCTTACACTTTTTTTTGCAAGGTTGTTCGGAAAGGACACCTCAAACGTACAGGCCGTGTCTATTGCCGTCACAGAATCCGGCGTCGTCGGTGTGCGTGCAAGAGGGGGTTTAATTCCGCTCGCGGCGCGGGATTTGATCGTGGATCAAGACGGCGACGGAGAATTTGATCTCGGACTCACTGTCGATATCCTTCCGAGAAACGAGGCCCCTGGAAATTTTTGGTATCTCGATTTCAACGGCGGCTCAAACAGTAACGACGAGCTTCAAGACTGGATTGAAAACGGATACGATCAAGACTTTGCGATTCCGGCCGGAGACGGCGTGGGTGTATGGGGCTCAGTCGAGGTAGAGGGAACGACCGGCATCAGGGGCGAATCGGTTGCCGAAGCCTTTCAGGCCATCTTGGATAAAGAAGTCTTTCTGCCGGTGCACAACGGCGTGAGCGGGCAAGGTGCCAATGCCCTGTACAACGTCATCGCCATCTTGGCTGTAAGAATAGTGGATGTGAATTTCACAGGCTCACAATCAGAGCGCTATGTCAGGGCGGAATTAATTTCAGTGAATTCCTCCGCTTTGATCACACATCCGGATGCGCCGGAAAACAACAGTTTACAGAAAACACGTCTTGTTTTGTAGTGTAAAGCAGATGTCGGGTGGATCACAAAAAAGGCCGTCCGTCATTCTGAGGCTGTAACCCAGGCATTGCCGAAGAATCCTGACTGGATCCTTCGGCCGCCCTACGGATCGCGGCCTCAGGATGACCTAAAGAGATGTTCTTTGAAAGCTGTAGCAAAATTTAAGGCGAAGAGCAGAGAGCACAGCAACTAACCACGATAATAGCAAACCTCCGCCAGTGGTTTGGGCGGTCGCCGAAAGGCAGGGACGCAAAGCCGTGCGCCTAAGTCCCCCAACCGTCATTGCGAGGATGCAATCCAGGCGATGACGAAGCAATCTCAGAACGCGAGATTGCTTCGGCAATGCTTCGGTTTGCTGCCTCGCAATGACGGTGCGATGTAATGCTTCGGCCCATGCTTGGGCTTGCATCCTCGCAATGACGGTTGGGGGATAAGGTAGGCAGGTTGCCGAATGTTAGGTGCGGTGTTAGGTCGGACCGTGAATCGCTTCTAAGTCGCGTACAACAGAGCCGAACTAACCGCAGTAATTCGGGGTTGGTTCGGCTCTTTGTTTTTCGCCCCTTGAAAGGGGGTGAAAAACATGTTGACGCGACTTTTAAGAGATGAAAACGGTCAGACCATGGTGGAATATGGTCTTTTGATCGCGCTCATTTCGATCGCAGTAATCGCCGTTCTGGTGGTACTCGGACCGCGCATTGCGGGGTTCTTCACGGCAGTAGACTCTGCACTCGAAGACGCAACGCCGCCGACGCCACCTGCACCATAAGGGCGAAGATGTGTCACATGCCGGATGGTTCGCGTGCTTGTCCGCGAACCATCCGGCGCGGCACAACTTGGCGCTGTCATCCTGAGGCAGCTCACCAAAGCGCTGCCGAAGGATCCACGACGAGATCCTTCGGCCCTTCGGGCCTCAGGATGACGGCAGCTTAGAGGGAGCAGAAAAAGAGAGTGACAAAAGGAGGTGAATACAATGATTCAGATTTACATTGCAGTAACGGGCGCAGCTGCTGCTGCTTTGTGCGATTGGAAAACGAGAAAAATTCCAAACGCGCTTACTCTCTCGATGATTGTGCTCGGTCTTATTCTAGGTTATTGGAGTGAAGGCCTTCCAGGACTGAAGCAAAGTTTTTTTGGTCTCATTGTGGGAATTCTATTTCTTTACTTCCCATTTGCGTGGGGCGGTGTCGGTGGAGGCGATGTGAAGCTAGTGGGAGCGGTCGGAAGCCTTCTCGGTCCCGCACTCGTATTCCAGATTTTCCTTGCGAGCGCTGTGTTTGGCGGGATTTTTTCAGTCGCGGCGATGATCAAAGGAAAAGCATTCAGGAAAACGCTTCGGAATATCAAGGACAAGGCTTTATTTTTCTTTTTAACGAGGAAAGTGCTTCCTGAAGTTGAAGGCGCGCAAAACGATAAGCGCCTCAAAATTCCATATGCCTGCGCGATCGGCTGTGGAACGCTTTTTGTCTTGTTTGTGCTCTGACGTCATTGCGAGGATGCAATCCAGGCTGATCCCTCGCCCGTCATTGCGAGGCAGTATCCCAGGAGTTGCCGAAGCAATCTCGCATCCGAGATTACTTCGTCATTGCTTGGCATACTTCCTCGTAATGACGGATCGTGCGGATTGCTTCGGCCATTGCTAGGATCGCTGGCCTCGCAATGACGACGGATTCGTGATGACGCAAAGACAAAGAAAGGAGAAAACATGGAAAGTTTAAGGCGCTACGTTCCGCTTACCTTTGCGGTTATTTTCGCGATGCTTGCGAGCGTCAGTGTGTACCAACTTCTCAAGGATCGTACGGCTGTCTCCCACGCCGCGCCTGTCACAACGATCCCGGTAGTGGTAGCAAAAAATGCGATCGGCATCGGCGAGAAGCTGACAGAAGATAAATTAGATGTTGCTTCGTGGCCGGCAGGAAATGTGCCTGAGGCAAGCTACCGGTCAACACGCTCCGTTTCCGGGAAGACTGCGAGAACCAGCATTACGGCTCAGGAACCGATCTTGGAATCAAAACTGCTGCGCAACGAGGAAAATTTATCGAGCTTGATTCCGTCCGGCATGAGAGCAGTCACGGTTTCTGTCGAGCATGCAGAGGGACTGCTGCAGATGCTCGAGCTGGGAGCCCGTGTAGATGTCGTGACCTTGTTTACCTTCAAGACGACTGGAGTCACGACGGCAGAAACGATTGTTGAGAATGCCAGGGTTCTCGCGGTTCACAAAAAGCCCGCTGTCACTGGGCTGAGAGGAGACGAGCGGAAACAAATGATGGACGTCATGCTCGTTGTGAGCCCCGCGGAAGCGAAGTGGATTGTTACCGCAATGATGCAAGGGATGATTCAGCTGGTCGTTCGGAACGGTTGAAGCAGGCGTGACGGCGAAGCGGAAAGGAGAAAAAAGTTCATGAAAGAGCTTTCGGTCGTATTGGTAGGAGAAGATCGAGAGGTAGGAAAAGTCTTGGATGAAATTCGGAAGGTGAAATTTGTACCGATTCATCTCGAGCTCATCTCGTTTGCCCACCTTAAGGAGGTGCTCGACCGAGCTCGCCCCCAACTTGTCATATACAATACCGACGGGAAATCGGATTCGGTGCAGCAAACGGCTGCCGCGATCGCGGAGGAGTTTCCAGGCATCCATTGGGCCGTGGTATCAAAAGAAAAGGACGTCGACAGCGTTCTTCAATTTTTCAGGATGGGAGCGGTCGATTTTCTGACAGAACCGATCCGGCCGGAAGACGTCAGACAACTCATTCAAAAAATTGTAGACTTGGAACGCGCCTGCGACTCGTCGTCTACAGAGGAAGAAACGCACCGTTCCATTGCGGTCTTCTCTACCAAAGGCGGTACCGGAACGACGTTGACAGCGGTCAATTTAGCCGTTGAGATTGCACGGAACAAATGGGGAAAGACATTACTGCTTGATTTGGTGCTGCAGCACGGCAATGTGGCTGACGCGCTCGACCTCCCTCCGCATTACATCCTGATCGACGTGATCGAAAACTTTGCGCGCCTAGACACCAATCTTCTTGAAAAGTCGCTTGCCACTCATCCTTCAGGCTGCTACGTGCTTCCCTGTACCAAGCAGCCTGAGGACGGTGAATTGATTGTTTCGAGTCAAACCTCCGATATTTTCCAGTTCCTTAAAGGTGTCTTTGGATTCGTCATTGCAGATGTTGGTCACGAATTTTCGAAACCTGCCATTACGTACCTAGATTCTGCTGATCTCATTCTCCTTCTCACGACGCCCGATGTCTTAAGCCTCTGTAATGCCCGCAACGCTTTGGATACGTTCCGGCGTTTGGGCTACAGCCCGGAAAAAGTCAAGGTCGTGCTCAATCGTTCGGGAATGAAAGGAGGACTGGAACCATCGGTCGTTCAGAAAAGTCTTTCGGCGGACGTATTTTTCCGCCTCCCAGACGATCTCTCAACATGTTTTTCCGCCCTCAATCACGGAAAGTCGTTTTACGAGGTTGCAAAAAATGCCAATTTGACGAAAGAATTACAAAAATTGGCTGCCCTCGTCGTGGAAACAACGAAGAAAGGGACCGCCCATGTCACTCCGCGAACGCCTTAGAGCAGAGCAAGTACCTCAGAACGGAAATCTGAGAGATGCCGTATCCGCAAAGGGCGAAAAACTATTTCAAGAGCTTAAGGCTAAGATTCACAGCGAACTCATCAACCGGATCGACGTCAGCAATCTCGTACGACTGGATCGTGAAAAGGCTCAGCATGAAATCCGCGCGATCTTAGAAAAGCTGCTCCTCCAGGAACGGATTCCACTCAACCGGGGCGAAGAAAAAAGACTGCTCAGAGAAGTCGAGGACGAAACGTTCGGTTTAGGCCCGCTCGAACCGCTTCTTTCGGATCCGACCGTGAGCGATATCTTGGTCAACCATCCCAAGCAGGTATTTGTGGAGCGCTTCGGGAAGCTGGAGCTGACAGATGTTGTGTTCCGAAACGAAGCGCATCTGAGGCAAATCATCGACCGCATCGTTTCACACGTCGGCCGCCGGATTGACGAGTCGCAGCCGATGGTCGACGCCCGGCTATCGGACGGTTCGCGCATGAACGCGATTATTCCGCCTTTGGCACTGAACGGTCCTTCTCTTTCGATTCGGAAGTTTAAAACCGATCCGCTGAAAACCGGGCACTTGATTAGTTTCGGAACGATCAACGAACCGATCGCAAAACTACTTGGACTCATCGTGAAAGCCAAATTGAACATCATGATTTCAGGCGGCACCGGTTCCGGTAAAACGACCATGCTCAACATCCTTTCCGGTTACATCCCGAACTCGGAGCGAATCATTACGATCGAAGATGCTGCTGAACTCCAGCTCCAGCAGCGTCATGTGGTCCGTCTTGAAACGCGGCCTGCAAACTTAGAAGGTCGTGGATCTATTCATCAGCGAGACCTTGTACGTAATGCGCTTCGTATGAGACCGGACCGAATCATTGTAGGCGAGGTACGGGGAGCAGAAGCGCTCGATATGCTTCAAGCGATGAACACGGGCCATGAAGGTTCCCTCACCACGGTTCATGCCAACTCCCCCCGCGACGCGCTCTACCGGCTGGAGACGATGATCTTGATGGCAGAGAGCAACCTGGTCGAATGGGCAATCAATCGGCAGATGGCTTCCGCCATTGATGTCGTCATTCAGGTGAGCCGGATGAGTGATGGGGTCCGTCGTATGGTGTCATTATCAGAAGTGACCGGAATGGAAGAAGAGGTAGTCGCAATGCATGACATCGTCGTTTTCGAACAAAAAGGGGTTTCACGAGAAGGCAAGGTGGTCGGCGACTTTCGCTTTACGGGGGTGAGGCCCCGCTTCCTCGACCGGCTGATCACCGCAGGACTTCTCCAAAAGGAAGATTACAACCTCTTTCAGGGGGTGGCCAGAATATGATTCTTGCCGCAAGCATTTTTTCCTTCCTATTTATTTTCTTTCTCGCCCTAAGCGTTTCAAAGCTGATCCGCGCTGAGGAAAAGGAGGTACGAGCAAAGCTGATCGACCGGGTGAAAGCCGGCGACGTCACCCTGACGCCCCTTCAAATTGAGAGGAAAAGGCGGCTGATCGACCTCCCTTTCCTCGACCAATTTCTGAAACGAATTGCTCCGCTAAAGAGACTTCAAGATTGCCTGAGCCAGGCGGGCCTTTCAATTTTCATCGGAAGTTTTATTCTCTTCTCAACGCTCCTCGGTCTCCTTACTTTTCTCTTTATCGTGGCTCTAGGTGTCCACGTTGGGTTCGCCGCTCCCTCCGCTCTGGCCGCCGGCGTCTTGCCCTCCTTGGTCGTCATCTGGAAGCGGAATCGGAGAAGGAAAAAGTTTTCGGATCGATTTCCTGACGCAATCGATCTCATGGCCAGCTCCTTAAGAGCAGGACATAGTCTGCAAATGGCGATCCAAACCGTCATAGGTGAAGGTCGCGACATCCTTTCCGTTGAGTTTGAAAAGGTCTTATCCTCCATTGAAGTTGGGCAAAACTTCGAAGGTGCGCTAAAAGGAATTTTGAGTCATGTGGATACGCCGGAACTGAGGTTGTTCATCTCGGCAGTGGTCCTTCAACGTGAGACGGGCGGTAACCTCGCAGAACTTTTGGACAATCTTGAGGGCATGATACGAGACCGGCAGGAAATGAGACGGGAGCTCAGCGCTGCTACAGCGCAGGCGAGGTTTTCTGGTCTTATTCTAGGCCTTTTGCCGATTTTCGTAGCCGCACTTGTGTTTATGATTCAACCTGACTACGTCCTTTTCTTTTTCAAAGATAACCTTGGCAGGAAACTTTTAGAGGCTTCTGTCATCGGTTATGTTTTAGGAATCTTGACGATCCAAAAAATCGTCCACATTGAGTTATGAGGAACCCCCCCCCTCCTAACCTCCCCCCGCAGAGCGGGGGGAGGAAAAAGGTGTGGGGTAAGTAAGGAGGATGCTTCATGGGCAGTGCTGCGCTGGTGTTCGTCTATACATTCTGGACTGCATTTTTTACAGCCCTTTCGGTCAGAGAGTTTTTCTTCAAGGAAGAAAGCCCTGTTTCCAAACGCCTCAGCAAACTGATACCCGTCGAGGGGGTTAAAAAAACGGACGCGCAAACGCTTTTGGTTTCTGAGCGCTCCGACGAAGCTCCCTCCGTCAAGCGGCTCAGAGCAAACCTTCTCCTGGCAGGCTACAAAAGGCGATCAGACCTTGAAAAATCACTTTTGCTTCGGAGAATCTGTTACGTCACCCCTTTGGTCGCCTTGGTCGTCATGTATCTTTTTCTCCATGTAACGTTTCAAACGGCAATGATCGCTTCTACTGTTATCGGCATTGGTTTTGTTATTATTCCCCAAATCTGGTTAATGCGGGCTATTTCCAAACACCGAAAGGAAATTAAGCGGTATCTGCCTGATACGCTGGACTTGTTTGTCATTGCGCTTGAAGCAGGACTTTCTTTCGACAGTGCTCTTCTTCGAATCGGTGAGGAGCAGCGCCGGTTGTCGACACACATCAGCCGCGAGTTCTTGTACACAAACCATGAAATTCTCGTGGGAAAACCAAGAGAGGAGGCGCTTCGGGGACTCGCAAAGCGCTGTGGTATCCAAGAGGTGGAAAGTTTCGTGCGAGCGGTCCTTCAATCAAACCGTCTCGGGAGCAGTCTTGTTAAAACACTCCGTGGTTATGCGACAACACTCCGCAAAAAGAGAAAGCAGGAGATTCAGTCACGAATTTCAAAAGCACCTGTGAAGTTAATCTTTCCATTGCTCTTTTTTATTTTTCCAGTGCTCTTAATTCTCATTTTAGCGCCAAGCCTCGTTCATATATGGAGACTCTTGGCGATGCCAATATAAACGACTAGGGCTGGCTATGACGGTACTGAATACAACAAGAAATTCGATCGTCGTCGAGCGACTGAAGATCGCGCGAAACCTCTCCGAACGGCTGCGCGGCCTCATTGGATCGCCGCCGCTTGGAGAACGTGAGGGACTGCTCATCCCTTACTGCAAGGGAATCCATACGATCGGAATGCGCTATCCGCTTGATGTGATTTATTTGGACCGAGATGGAAAAGTGCTGAAGCTCATAGAACCACTTCCTCCCAATTCTATTGGGCACATTGTCTTGACGAGCAACTCGGTCCTTGAGCTTCCGGTCGGCGCGATCAGATGGAGCAGTACCAGGATCGGAGACGCCCTGTTCATTCAGGGCGCCTCGGAATCTTCAAACGGTGACGAGAACTCTCTCTTGAAGTACTTGCGTGCGTACTTGTTCGTTTGAGAGGACCCGATTTCATTTTAAGGCTGTCGTGCTGATGTGGAGGGGGACAGGTCAACGACCTGTCGGGTACATACCACTTCATGCAGCCGTCATTGCGAGGGCATTTCTCATTGGCGATGAGAAATGCGGGTTAGGACGCTAAACACGTACACAACTTAAGTTGTGATAAGACTTACTCTTACGATGTTTTGAGTGTGTATCGAAATAACACAATTTTCCGAGCGCTCCGAAAATTGGCTGTAACGCATGACGTTGAGCAGGGGGACAGGTCAACGACCTGTCCCCCCTTAGGTAGCTGATATGAAAAAGCACATTACGAGAACGAAGAAACATTGCCGCGGGACAGTAACTGTCCTGGCAGGTCTGCTTTTGATTCCGCTTCTTGGCTTGACGGCTCTCGCCGTTGACATGGGTTACATCTTCTTAGTTAGATCCAAATTGCAAGCTACAGCAGACGCTTCTGCGTCAGCCGCTGTGCTTGAACTCCCGTCGCAAGATGAGGTGATCACAGCAGCACAAGAATTTGCTCAACTCAATTATCCCGATGGCGGAACAATTCTCCAAGACGCGAATATAGAGATCGGAGTTTGGGACGATCTGAACAAAACTTTTACGCCAACCGGGACTCCGCTAACTGCCAACGCGGTAAGAGTCACCGTACATAGAAGCGAAGAAAATGACAACCCGTTAGAACTCTTTTTTGCCCCGTTCATCGGCGTTGATACGGCGAACATAACCGCTATGGCTACTGCTCTGGTCAAACTGCCCGGCCCTTGTGGACCCCTCATTGGGATTAAAGAGGTTGAGATGAGCGGCAACGGACACACCGACAGTTTCAATTCTGACGATGGTCCCTATGACGCGGCCACGGCCGGTGCGAGCGGCGGTATCTGCAGCAACGGACAAATCGAAATGTCTGGTAACGCAACGGTCAATGGGAATCTCGATACCTCCAATACGTTAGGTCCAAGTGGTAGTTCTTACGGGATTAGATTGACTGGGAATGCCCGGGTTAACGGCAATGCCCTTTACGGGGATGGATTTTCTCTCAAAACGACTGGCAATGCCTCCGTGAGCGGATCGTCCGGCCCCGATGGCAACGGAGTCGACTTAGATGACTACCAGGCGGCGGTTTATGCTCCACCCGTGCCCAACGATAACCATCTGATCCCCCTTTCAGATCAAGGAAATGTAGCTTACCAGGGCGATTCGTTTGCGCTGTCCGGAAACAACACCATTACGGTCCCCTCCGGCACATATCACTTCAAAGATTTCGGAATTTCAGGTAATGCTCACGTCACCGTGTCTGGTCCCGCTTCTTTTCACATCAACAGGGACTTCAGCGTTACAGGAAATGCCACTTTACTTTTAACCAGCGCTACCGAGATCTACATCGATGACGACTTTGACTTATCCGGCAACGGCATCGTCAACCAATCCATGACCCCTAACAATTTGAAGATCTTTATGACGGGCGCCTTAGCGAGCAACGACAATTGCAGGCTCAGTGGAAACGCTGTTCTATACGCAGCTGTTTTCGCTCCCAATGCTGACGTTGACTACACCGGAAACAGCGATCTTTATGGATTCGTGGTAGGCCGGGAGATCGACATCACCGGAAATGGGTCGATTCATTACGACGAGGCTTTGAAGGAAGACGAAGACTTTCGTTGGCTCACCCGGAAAGGGACAAGACTCACCGCATAAAATGTAGTACAATGCACAACCCGACCGTTTTTTGAACTACCGCACGATCCCTTCTCCCCCTTTCTTTTTTAAGGGGGAGAAGGAAAGGATGAGGGGGTTCGATCGTTCCCTTGTTTTCAAACCCTCACCCTTTCCCTCTCCCTTTAATAAAGGGAGAGGGGATGACGCTTTAGGTCGAAAGCGGTCAAGTTGAGTACAATGCTTCTTGCCACAAACGGAGGTCCAAAATGAGGAAAATAATTCGCGTGGGTCTTCTCATCACATTTGGTATTTTTCTCGCCAATTCTCAAGTCAGGGCTGAGCGCGCGGTAGCAGCCATTCGAGGAACTGCAGACGGCTCGCTCGTATCTGGAGAAGTGACATTCGAAGAAACTGAAGATGCGCTCAAAATTACGGCCGACTTGACAAATGTTCCTCCCGGCAAACACGGTTTCCACATCCACGAATACGGTTCCTGTGAAAACGAAGCAAAAGCGGCTGGCGGGCATTATAATCCACATAGCGTTCCACATGGACACCTCGCGACGGATGGCTTCGAAAACGCGCATGCGGGCGACCTCGGCAACATCGATATTAAAAGCGACGGCACTGGAAAACTTGAAACACTCATTCCCGGACTGTCCGTTTCCAAAGGACAGTACTCGGTGGCGGGCAGAACCGTCATTGTTCACGAAAAGGAAGATGATTTTGGCCAGCCAACAGGCAATGCGGGAGCTCGAACCGGTTGTGGAACGATCGCCATCGCAGCATAAAAGATAAAAGGGGACTGTCCCCTTTTATTTACTTTCGGGAAAGTAATTGAGTAAGCACTTCGGAGGGAACCGGCCGGCTGAAGATAAAACCCTGCATTTTGTCGCAGCCGTTTTGGCGTAAAAACTCAAGTTGTTCCTGCGTTTCCACGCTCTCAGCTACCACATCAAGTTTTAAGCTGTGAGCCATCGAGATAATGGCTTTCACAATGGCTGCGTCATCGGGATCCGTAACCAAATCATGAACGAAAGACCGATCGATCTTGAGCCTGTGAATCGGAAAACGTTTCAGGTAATTGAGCGAAGAGTATCCAGTCCCGAAATCATCGATGGAAAGCGTCACCCCCATATCGCTCAACTGGCGCAGGATTTCAACCGTCGTTTCTGCATTTTGCATAATCAAGCTCTCCGTTAATTCGAGCTCCAAATATTTAGGATCCAATCGTGCTTTCTGGAGTGCGTTTTGGACCGTCTCCACAAGACCCGGCTGTTGAAACTGCCGGGCGGACAAATTGACCGAAACCTTGATTGGCTCATACCCGGCAGATTGCCATGCTTTGTTCTGGACGCAAGCGGTATCTAACACCCACTCGCCAATGGGCACGATCAAACCGGTTTCCTCCGCCAATGGAATAAATTCCGCAGGCGCAATTAAACCTAGGTTCGGATGCTCCCACCGGAGCAGCGCTTCTACAGCTGTAATCGCGCCGCTCGCAAGATGTACGATCGGTTGATAATGGATACGAAACTCATCGCGCTCTATGGCATGACGCAAACTGTTTTCGAGAACCAGGCGTTCCAGCGCCGTGGCGTTCATGGACGGCGAATACAGCTGGTAATTATTTCTTCCCTGCTGCTTGGCCCGAAACATGGACGTATCTGCATTCTTGAGCAGCGTTGTTGCATCCCGGCCATCGGTCGGATAAAAACTGATACCGATACTAAAGCTTAAGAAAAATTCGTTCGAGCCGACCAAAAAAGGTTTTTTGAACGCGTGCGTAATTCGCTCCGTCACTTTGATCGCATTTTCCGTTTTCAAAATACCGCTTAACAAAACGACAAACAAGTCTCCGCCGATCCGACTCACTGTATCCGTCGTGTACCGAAGCGCACTCGTTAACCGGTCTCCTACGGCTTTCAACAAATCGTCGCCTCCAGAATGCCCCAAGGTGTCATTGATGCGCTTGAAATGATCCAAGCCAAGAAACAGGACCGCGAGGAGCAATTGTTTCTGACGGGCTGTCATCATCGCGCGGTTCAAACGATCCATGAAGAGCGTCCGGTTGGGTAAACCGGTCAGCGAATCATAATAAGCCAAACGGCTCAAACGTTCCTCCGCCCGTTTGCGCTCACTTGCCTCCATAGCAAGGGAAACCAAGTCCGCCATGGAAGCAGCGAAGTTTTGTTCCTCAGACGTCCACGCTCGAGGGCCATCCACATGCCGATGACCGATGATCCCGACCGTCTGCCCCCCCAAGCGAATGGGGGCATCGAGCAGAGCGCGCACGCCGTTTTCAGAAGCTTCGCTTTCTACAAATTCTTTTGTCCGTTCATCTGTCTGAATATCATCTACAGCGATGAAACGACCCTGTTCTAGCGCTTGAAAATAGTTCGGATATTTTGTTACTTCGAGCCGCCTTCCTTCCGAATGAGCATCAGCGCTTTTTTCATACAGATTGGCACAACGAAGCGACTTGTGATCCTGATCGTAAAGCCAAACCACAACGCGCTCTACGTCAAGCGTTTGGGCTGCTGCTTTCGTGATTTCTCGAAGCGCCAGATTCAAACTACCGGTAGCCAAATTCCTGCTCTTTGCAAGTTCCACCAATACCTTGTTGTGCTTTTGCAGCCGCTGCTCGCTCTGACGCAGCTGTTCTTCTGCTCGCTTCCGCTCAATCGCATAACGCATCACGTGCGACAAAACTTTTCCATCGACTTGCCCCTTTACGAGATAATCTTGTGCCCCTTGTCGAACCGCTTCGAGTGCCATTTCTTCATCATCATGACCGGTGAGAACGACAATCGGTATCTCCGGAACCTCAGACTGCAGTTTAAGAAAAGTATCGAGGCCGTTGCTGTCAGGAAGAGTGAGATCGAGGAGAATCAGGTCTGTGTTTCCTTTGGCAAGATGTTCGAGGCTTTCGCGAAGACGTCGTTCGCATTTGAGCGCAAACGCGGAATCTCTCCCATTTGGGGCGAGCATGGCTTCAACGAGGCAGGCATGTTGGGGATTATCTTCGATCAGCAATACTTGAATCGGGGAACCATCATTCGCCCCATTCCTAGTGTTTGGACACATAGCCACAACCTGAGAGAAGTTGGAGGAGATCCTTCTTCTCGGAAGTGAGTATTTCACCTCCAGTCTGTTTTCATTTGAGGTGCGGAAGGCACGGAGCTAACACTGGCCACGCTCCTCTGTGAACTAAGTGAGCCGTCGGGGAGTTTCGAGCACACCCGACGGCTCATCCTGAAGGAGCCCGTAGGGCGACTGAAGGATCTCATTCACCTCATCAATGAGATCCTTCGCTCCGGCCCCAAATGCGGGCCTTCGCTCAGGATGAGTGGTCGGGGGGAAAGACCCCGACCACTCAACTAAGTGTACCTGCCAATAAGAGGGAGTTCAAGGCGGGCCCGTAAATATCAACTTTAGCAAGGCTTAGAGGAAGTCCGACCAACATGATCAAAATAACTGAGCCGTCGGGGAGTTGCGAGGTACACCCGGCTGCTCATCCTGAAGGAGCCCGTAGGGCGACTGAAGGATCTGATCCTTCGGGGAGTTTCCCAACCCCCAAAGTAACCTTGCACTTCTAGAACGAACCAATAGAATAGGGACAACTTTGTCAGCAAAAGAATGAAAAACAGGTTCTACTGGTTCGCAGCGGTTGGTCTTTTGGTTTGTTCCGGTTGTGCTTTTGTGGTGCGCCTGCCCGCTTTTTCGGTGCCGCGTTCGTCCGATCCAAATCTCTTTCGAGGTGTCTTCCACGTCCACAGTGAATTCTCACACGATTCCAAAGCTTCCCTTCATCGAATTATTCGCACGGCCCAAAAAGCAGGCCTTGACTTTGTCGTCGTCACCGATCACAACACGATGAAGGGCCGAGAAGCATACCGGAAAATGAATCCGCCGAAGCTGCCACTACTCATCTTCGCAAGTGAAATTTCAACCGACGCTGGACACGTCATTGCATTAGGAGTAAAAGAGGAGCCGCCTAACCTGTGGGACGCTCACGAAACGACCGACTGGATTCGGAAGAAGCACGGCTATCCGATTGTCGCACATCCTTTATCCGTCAGAAAACCTTGGGCGCGATGGGATGTGGAAAAAATCGAGGGGATCGAAATTTTTAGCTTCCCTGATGTTTACTACACGGAGGATATTAAAGAGTTAACCGTAAAGGCTGCGTTTTTCCCTCCGAAACAATTTCTCAACTCGGTGATTGAAACGCCTCGATCAGCGCTCCGGCTTTGGGACGGCGAGCTTCGTTCCAAACGCTTGAGCGCCTTTGCATCACCAGACGCGCATCTTCGATGGGAATGGGCTGGCTTTGCGCTCGAAAATTATTTGCTCTACTTCCAAGCAGTCACCATGTACGTTCGTGCAGAACATTTAAACGAAGACAGCGTGATCGACTCGCTTGCCCGCGGACAAAGTTTCATCGCCCATGAAAGTCGCGGTGTGGCGCAATCCTTTTCGTTCCTAGCTCAAAGAGAAGGCAAATCATACGGGCCCGGATCAACCGTGTCGTCGCAAGCCGCGATTGTTTTCACGGTCGCCGTTCCATTAGATGCGGACATTCGGCTGATGCGAGACGGCGCGGTCATCAAGCAAACGCGCGGTGTAGCACTGAATTATTCGTCACCAGAAAAGGGAGTCTGGAGAGTAGAAGTTTACCGGAAAAATCAACTTTGGATTGCTTCTAATCCAATTTATGTTGAATGAAATCGCGCAAATCGAAAAATCCAAAACCGCTACGACCGGCAGCTACAATGGCTCATGAGAAATTGCCCTCCTTATCGAGCCACTGGGAATTACCATTTTTGGAGAGAAGAACTCGGTGCCGTTCGATTGCTTCCACGCGATAGTCCCCAACGCGTGCGCCAATTTGAACCACTTCTCCGTTGATCAAGGCATAAGCACCCTTGGAATCAATCGAAGTCCCTTCGAGACGAATTTGAAGACCGGTGCTCTCGACCGTTTCCGCATCCGTTGGCGGCACGTTCCTCGGCACAGTGAGTTCCATCGACTTCTGAAAAGCCGCTCGGAACCACAGGACAAGTGACGGCGCAGCGCGCCGCACGGCGACAAAAGTAATTCCGCTCACGATGACAATTAAAGTCAAGACCAAGAAAATCATTTTCTTATTGACCTTTCGGCGCCCAACGCACGCCGGTTGGTCACGAGGAGGTTCTGACGCAGGGCCATATGTTCCAACCAATGTGGAAGTTGTTTCAACCTCCGTTTGCTGAGAAATGACCTTGCCCAAACGGTGCGCTTTGGCTACCCTTTTCTCCCGCCACGCATCGTATTGCCAAAAATACTGCCAATGGATGAGAAGGACGAACGCGACAGCTGTCCACCCAGCTCCATAAAAAAGAAACTCAAAATGACGAAGTCTCGAAGCCGGCATTCCATCCCTAAAAAAAGGAAACCACCACGCACCTCCATACACGAGAGTAACGACCCACGCCCACCGCTCTCCGCCGCGCAAGCCAAAAGCCAAAGCAATGGGCAGCAAAAACACTAAAGCGCTGAAAACGCCGCTTGCCCATCCTAAAATTGAGTACCCGAAAATAACGCGCGCTTCCGGATCCACAAAAAAATCGAGCCGACCATAAAGAAGCAAACTGTAAATGACCGGAAAAGCGCTCACGAACACCACGAGCAAGGGAGCGCTCCAAGAAAAAAGTCCTTCGAGCTCCTCGTCAAAGTTCGCCGCAACTACCTTCAAGTTGAGAAAGACGGCGCCCAACGCTGGCAACACAAAAAAAGAAACCGCCGCCATGACAGAAACGTTCCACCTAAGAAATGTATCCGGGATAAACTCAACTAAAGGAACGATCGGAATAAAATGAATTGCGCTTACCGCCCCCCGAAAACTAAGAATCCCCAGAAGGATGTAAAAACACGCGAGGACAAAGGCAAGATAGCGGCTGTCATCTCGGCGGTACGTGAGTCCAAGGCCCGCTGAAAAGTGGATGGCGGGAATTAAGACAGCGGTGATCGTTTCAATCTCACCCGTCGTAACGGCGCGATAAGCGCCAAAGGCAAGCGCCACCCCGATGAAGAGAATGAAATAACCAAGGATCTGAATTGGCATTTAGTCACGTCATTCTGAGCCCCGCACGTTTTGGTTCAGCAGTGTCTGAGAAGGTGCGGGGCGAAGAATCCCAACCTGGATCCTTCAGTCGGCCTACGGCCTCCTTCAGGATGAACCATCGCAGAGTTGTTAAAGCCTAGATTAAACAACTCTGCGATGGTTCAATTAAACAGTGCTTTCAAGCGATTGACGGCTTTGAGCGCTAATGTGTATTTTGGATTGGCCTCGACTGAATCTTGATAACACTTCATTGCTTCGCGCCAGTTGCCTCTGTATTCATAAACGCGGCCTAGATTGTAATGGGGGTAACAATAACTGTCGTAGCGTTTCGCGACCGTAGCTTTCTTGAGCCAATCGACGGCCTCGTCAAGGCGCCCTTTTTCAATGAGGTAAGCACCTATGTCATTGTACGGATTTCCGAAATCCGGATCCACCTTGATTGCCTCCTCGCACTCGCGAATGGCGTCATCGTATCTCCCCTCAAAACTGTACGTCCACCCTAAAAAGGTATAGGCCTCAGCGGTAGGAAAAATTTCAATCGACCTCTTATATTCTTCGATCGCGTCCTGGAGTTCACCGCTCATTTGAAGCTCATACGCCTTTTTAAAGTGCTCCTGCGCTATTTTTTTGGCTTCTCCTTCGGTCATGTCTTCCTCACTGCCCCATCCGAAACTTCAAGAAATCGTTCAAATTAGATATCTTCAGATACGGATTAAACTTCTTTTCATCTCCAACGGTGGAGGTGGCATCGTCCGCGTAATTGTGGCCGGGATACAACACGGTGGATTCATCCAAACTCGCCAATCGGTTCAAGCTCCGGTACATTTCCTCCGCGTCTCCGCCTGGAAGATCACAACGCCCACACGCGTTAATAAACAAGGTATCTCCAGAAATCAAATTCTTCTCATTCACCAAAAAACATTGAGATCCGCGCGTGTGGCCGGGCGTGTGAAGAAACGTAACTTCGACGGACCCAACCTGAATTTTTTCTCCCCCTTCTATTCTCTTGATGTTTTTCTTCATGCCTCTCAAAAATTCCGCTTCCTCTTTGTGGACGTAAACGATACCGTCCGTCGCACGAAGCAAATCTTCCAAACCATTGACATGATCGAAATGCGTATGCGTGATCAACGCCCCTTTCACTAAAAAACCATCTTTCGCCGCTTGATCCAAGGCTGCTTTGACATCCCACGCCGGATCTACGAGAAGAGCTTCCTTCTTCTCCCGATCCCCTACGAGATAAACAAAGTTCTGCATGGGGCCGAGTTCCATCTGCCTGAGATAAAGTACTGATCGCGCCATGAAAGGATAATACCTGCCGTCGAAATCGGCGTCAATCCCCCACCACTTTAAGGTTTGTTCCCGGCGATATTCCTTAAAGTGGTGGGGGATCGCATTCACGAGCTGGTTTTGGTACAATGGCCTCCCATGAGACAATACCACGATCTCTTAAAACACATACTTTGCGCCGGTGTTAAAAAAAAAGACAGGACCGGAGTTGGAACCATCAGTTCATTCGGCTACCAAATGCGCCTAAACCTAACGGAAGGCTTTCCACTCCTTACCACCAAGAAAATTCACCTGAAATCTGTCCTCTATGAACTTCTCTGGTTTCTGAGCGGCGACACAAACGTCAAGTACTTAAATGAACATGGCGTTACGATTTGGGATGGGTGGGCAGACGAGCGTGGAGAACTGGGTCCAATCTATTCCAAGCAATGGCGATCGTGGAGAAAACCTGACGGCGGGACGGTCGACCAGATCGCAGATGTCATTGAAGCGGTCAAGTCAAATCCAAACAGCCGCCGCTTGATCGTGAGCGCCTGGAACGTGGGAGACCTAGATGAAATGGCACTTCCGCCCTGTCACTGTCTCTTCCAATTTTATGTCCACAACGGAAAGCTTTCATGCCAGCTGTACCAGCGGAGCGCGGACGTGTTTTTGGGCGTCCCGTTTAACATCGCGTCCTACGCACTGCTTACGATGATGATTGCACAAGTAACCGGTCTCGAACCTGCTGAACTCATCCACACCTTTGGTGACGTTCATATCTACACGAACCACTTAGAGCAAGTGAAGTTACAGCTGGGACGCGAGATCCGACCCCTGCCCACAATGAGTGTCAATCCGAAAGTCAAGAATATCTTTGACTTTAAATACGAAGATTTTAAGATTGAAAACTACGATCCATACCCACCGATCAAAGCTCCCATTGCCGTTTAAGCAATATCCATGAAACATGACCCCCCTCCTATTTCCTCCCCCCTAAAAGGGGGGAGGATCAAGGCGGGGGGTGTGAAACTCTACCACATTGTTGCCTGTGCCGAGAATCGCATGATCGGAAAGAATGGCCAACTCCCCTGGCACTTTTCCGTTGACCTTAAGCATTTCAAAGAGACGACCATGGGCAGCACCATCATCATGGGACGAAGAACTTTTGAAAGCATAGGGAAAAAACCGCTTCCCGGGCGGGAAAATTTTGTCTTAAGCCGGGCGCAACAGGAAACGATCCCAAACGTGAAGTACTTCTGCTCGCTCGAAGAAGCACTCAAGCACGTCGCCACAGAAACAGCATTCGTGATCGGCGGGGCAGATTTATTCCGGCAAACGATGGGCCAAGTAGACGGAATCTACCTTACCAAAATCGCACGTGCGTATGAAGGAGACGTATATTACCCAGAAATTCCGAAAGGCTTCAAGGAAAAGTGGAAGAAAACCTTGCAGGAGGAAAGTCCAAAAATTGAAGCAACATTTTACGGACGAACCCGCTAGCTCATTTCCGTTTCACGGCGCGCTCTGCGGCGCTCACGATATGCCGCGCGGATAAACCGTATCGGTCAAGTAATTGGTCTGGTGCGCCAGATTCAGCGTAAGTGTCGTGAATGGCAATAAACTCCATAGGTACGGGATGGACTTCTCCAACCACCCGGCTCACTGCACTTCCGAGCCCACCGAAAATTTGGTGCTCTTCACAACAAACAATGGCACCGGTTTCGGCTGCCTGTTCTTGAATCAAGTCTCGATCCAGCGGTTTCACGGTGTGAAGATCAATCACCGCAGCCTGGATGCCTTTGTCAGCCAATTCCTCAGCTGCCACGAGCGCCTCAAAAACGAGAAGTCCAATCGCAAAGATGGACACATCTTCGCCGCGACGCAACACGACACCCTTGCCGATTTCAAAATCCGTGCCCTCCTTGTAAATCAGTGGCGTCTTAGGACGGCAGGTTCTCATGAACATAGGTCCTTCGCGCGCCGCCATTTTTCTCACCAAAACTTTTGTTGACACTTCGTCTGCCGGAACGATCACCGTAAAGTTTGGCAGCGAAGTCGCAAGCGCCAAATCCTCGATCGATTGTTGACTCGTCCCGTCCTCACCGACGCTGATCCCGCCGTGCGAAACGACGACCTTCACATTTAAAATAGGGAAAGCCACCGACATGCGGAGCTGGTCGTAACCTTTGCACATCATGAAACAAGCAAAGCTTGAAATGAATGGCAGTTTTCCGCTCGCAGCAAGTCCAGAAGCAATACCCACCATGTTTGCTTCCGCAATTCCGACATTAAAAAAGCGCTCCGGAAACGATTGGCGGAAGAGGTCCGTTTTCGTCGACTTGGCAAGATCGCCGTCCAAAACCACGATGTTTGGATTTTCTTTCCCGAGTTCCGCGAGCGCTTTTCCGTAAGCGTCGCGCGTCGCGGCGCCTAATCTTTTTTCAAGATGCATTTGACATTCCCCTACGATTTTGCCTCCAATTCCTTCAATGCGCGCTCGGCTTCCTCCTTTGTGGGCGCGACGCCGTGGTAATGGTTGTTGTTCTCCATGAAGGAGACGCCCTTGCCTTTAATCGTGTGGGCGATGATCATCACCGGTTTTTCACGAACCTGTTTTGCGCGCTGGAGCGTCCGGACAATGGTTTCCATATTGTGACCGTCAATCTCAAACACTTCCCATCGAAAGGCTCTCCATTTGTCAACGACCGGTTCCATGTCAATAATCTTTTTCACTGCATCATCCAGTTGAAACTTGTTGTAATCTAAAATTGCAATCAAATGGCCGAGCTTGTGGTGCCCTGCAAAACTAGCGGCTTCCCACGTTTGCCCCTCATTCGTCTCACCGTCACTTAAGATCACGTACGTCCAATAGGCCTTTCGATCGAGCCTTCTCGCAAGAGCCATACCCGTAGCAATAGAAAGGCCCTGCCCTAGAGAACCTGTTGACGCATCCAGCCCCGGGAGTCTGCGCATGTCCGGATGACCCTGCAAGGGGCTGTCCAACTTCCTGAGTGTCATCAGTTGCTCCCGTGGAAAATATCCGGCATGGGCAAGCGCTGCATACAGGGCAGGAACGCCATGCCCTTTGCTGAGAACGACTCGGTCTCGATCGGGATCCCTAGGTTTTTTCGGGTCGTGGATTAACACCTTGAAATACAGCGCTGTAAGAATGTCTGTGGCAGAAAGCGACCCGCCCGGATGACCGGAACCGGCTTCAGCGAGCATGCGGATCACATCTTTTCGAATCTCGTTCGCACGATGACGCAGTTCGGTTATTTCCATAGAGGGTGTCAGACACTGGTGTCAGACACTGGTGTCTGACACCGTAACGTCATCCCCTTCTAACTTGACCGGGTAACAGTCAACCTTCGCAGCTGGATTCACCGGCGAGACGCCGTCGGTCACATCAAACTGCCAACCATGCCACGGACACGTCACCACCTTCTCTTCAACGGTTCCCTCCGACAAAGGCCCACCGCGATGCGGACACGTTTCGCCAATCGCGTAGAAGCGCCCGTCGATATGAAACACGGCGACTTCCTTGCCGTTCACTTCGACTTTTTTCGCGGTGCCGGGAGCAATCTCTGATCTCGCTGCTACTTTAACAAACTTGCCCATGAGGTACCTCCGTTCTGAGTGCCACTCACAACACCGTCATTCTGAGGGCGAAGCCCGAAGAATCCCGACCTAGATCCTTCGTCCCGCCAAAGGCGGGACTCAGGATGACGTAGCTTTTATTAATAATTAAATAAAATATTTTCCTTCGGCATGCCTACGCTTTCGAGAAATTTTGCCACTTCTTCTTCCATTTCCTTGCTTCCGCACACGCACGCCACCATCTTTTCGTAAGAAAGAGCAAGTTTCGGCAAAAGTTCTGTGACGCGGCCTTCAAAACCGCTCCAGTAGGATTTTCCGGGCTGGCTTGCCGCAATTTCGACGCGAATCTTCATGCCCCAAAGATTGAAATCGTCAATAAACGGAACGTCTTCCGGACGCCGGACACCGTAAACGAGCACGACCTTGCCAAAATCTTGTTTCCGACGGTGAATCGATTTCATTACCGACCGAAGCGGCGAAAGCCCGCTTCCCATCCCTACGAGCAATACATTTTTCCCTTTGAGACGCTCTAGGGGGAATCCCTTTCCCATAGGGGTACTGACCCGAAGTTCATCGTCCGGCTTGACCTGACTCAAATCGTGTGCAGGGGATCCTTCTACGTCTTTAACCAAAAACTCGATAAATTTTTTCTCCTCGGGGTTGCTTGCAATGGCAAAATACGCCTCTCGCCCGCCTGGACACAAGATTTTCACATACTGACCGGTTCTGAAGTCGAACTGAACGTGATCGACCGAAGGCTGCATTCGGAGGCTCACCATCTGTTCAGTCTCCTGATGGACTTCGGTCACGGTCATGGGAATCCACTTGGTCTCAGCCACGAACAATTCCTTTGAACTTTGCGAAGAAGAACCGGTATGATACCATTTTGGATACCTTAAGGGAACCCGAAATGCCGCAAGGTATATCAGAGATAAAAGAGATGGTGCGAAACGAGGAAGCAACGCTCATCATCGCTGCGAGCGAGCGGGACTCCAACCTCTATTACGCCACAGGCTTTCTCGCCCCCGACCCCTTTATTTTTGCCGAAATCAGAGGCCGGAAAATTGTCCTCATGAGCGAACTCGAGCTGGATCGCGCCCGTCGGGAAGCCGAGGCGGACGAAGTCATCCCCACGGGCAAAATCACGGCGAAATTAAAACGTGCCGGCGTCACACCCATCACCGCGGCAGAAATGGTTCATGCACTCTTTCGAGAGCGGCGTGTGAAATGTGTTCTCGTTCCCTCCGATTTCCCCATCGAACACGCGGATGCCCTACGCAAGAAAGGTTACAAAATTCGTTTCAAGCCAGATCCTTTTTACAGCGAGCGCACGATCAAAAACAAAAAAGAAGTCGCCGCCATTACCCAAACCCTTCGGCACACAGAACGTGCGGTTCGTGAAGCGGTACACGTTTTGACAAAAGCAAGGATCAAAGGCCGTTACTTAATGTACAAAGGAAAGCGCCTCACGGCAGAAACGCTTAAGCAAATCATAAACGTTTCCTTGATGGAATCGGGCTGCATCGCAGCACACACGATCGTCTCTTCAGGCAGGCAGTGCGTCGATCCGCATCACCAAGGTTCCGGTCCTTTGCCCGCACACGAGTCGATCGTCATGGACGTGTTCCCCCGCGCCACCGCCTCCCGCTATTTCGCAGACATGACGCGAACGGTGGTGCGCGGGAAAGCGGGAGAGAAATTAAAAAAGATGTACCGCGCGGTCAAAGAAGGGCAAGAAATCGCATTCAGGCAGATTCGAGATGGCGCAGATGGAAAAAAGATTCACGATGCTATTTTGCACCAATTCGAAAAGCTTGGCTTTCCGACAGGCCAAATCGACGGCCGCATGCAGGGTTTTTTCCACGGAACCGGCCACGGCGTCGGCCTTGACATTCACGAGCCACCCCGAATCTCAAGTGTCTGCCACATCCTGCGCGCCGGTCAAGTCGTGACGGTCGAACCCGGTCTTTACTACTTAGATGCGGGCGGTGTCCGTCTCGAGGATATGGTCCTCGTGACCAAAAATGGCTGTAAAAACCTGAGTCGGTTTCCCAAAGTGCTCGAGATCTAAGAAACAAGAAAGGCAACGAGGCGGTGCTTACCGCTAAGCACAAGGCAATCGGCAGCTTGCATCCATTGAATTATCTCTTGTGACGATGAAACTACATCAAAAAAATTACGCGTTTATAGACAGTCGGAATCTTAATTTGTCAGTCCGAGAACAAGGGTGGAAGTTAGATTTTAAACGGTTTCGCAAATACCTCGAGGACAAATACAGCGTCGTCAAGGCGTTTTTATTCATTGGTTTTGTGGCCGAGCAGCAGAGTTTGTACGCCTCGCTCCAACAGTACGGCTACGTCGTCATCTTCAAACCTACTCTTGCTTTATCGGAAGGACGCGTGAAAGGAAACGTTGACGCAGAGCTCGTCCTGCACGCCATGATCGAGCAGCCCCATTACGATCAAGCCGTTATTGTGACAGGCGACGGAGATTTTCACTGTCTGGTTGAATACTTAAAAAAGCAAGGAAAGTTACGCCGGCTGTTAATACCGAATAAACATAAATATTCCGCGTTGCTCAGAAGGTTTGCGGCCGATATGGGATTCCTCAGCGACCTACGGGGTAAGCTAGAATTTCACGAACGAAAATAGGCAAAAAAGAGAGGCATTGCCGCGGGACGAAACCCTTTGGCTAGCCTCTTATCGTGATTCCACTCAAATAATACGGCAAAAATCATTCGTTTTCAAGAAGGTTTTTTAAATTGACGCAACCATTTGACCACTTTAGGGTTAGGAAATATTTCATTCGATGAACTTAAACGCTGACCCGCGCATGTTTCACGCTTGATGGCCCAACGATCTACCGACCCGTCCAGCCTAAATCGCCAAGGGCGCAGTTGCGAAGCGGCTCATCCTCTACCGGCGGAAACCAGAAGACAACAACTTCTACCGCCCCTTGAGCCGTCCGGGCAAGGGTGTGACCAATTCCATCGGCGATACCAATTAGAATGTTGTCGCCTTCAGTGACAGCTTTTGCAGGGCGACTGAATAAATTCGTCCAACCTAACGTTACATTCGTAAGACCTCGGAAGATTTTCCCCGGCGCACTCCTCAGCCAGTGATCTGCTTCTGCGAATTCACACAGGCCGCAATGCGCGTATTCAATATCCTTTTCTTCCTGTTGGGCAAAGCTCGTCCGAGGGCACAAGAAAATCAAAATGGTCAATAAAACAAACGCCTGAACCGCTCTCATAAAAATACCCTCCTTCGCTTGTTAACTTTCTGCGGTCTCAGCCGATCAAATGAATGATGAACCCCGAACGACGCAGACACGCCCGTGAGTCTTGCCTCCTGCCGGTTCGGTTCACACGACTTGACCGAACACCGCACAAGCCGCTCCACATTGCCAAATCCAAGAATGTAAGTCAAGGCGGAATGAAAATTACCGCCATGTCGCCGCCCGAACCGAGCACGTTCGCCCTCGTCGAGGTAGACTTAAGCTCGATGGACGATTACGTGAAGGAAGACGAGCTCCTTGCGGTTTCATCAAACCGGATTTTGGCGGAGGTGGTTTGGCGGAAGCTTAATCTTGAGACCGGCCTCTACGAAGCCGGTCTCAAATTTATCGAGGCCTCACGGCGCGACGAATTTCGTGTCGAGATCGAACTTGCCGCGGCCGCGCTACCAAGAGAGTTGTCCCCTAGTTCCTGCCCTCCCCCTGTAGTTCACATTTAAATGTGAACTACAGAGGGAGATATAAGTGAAGCTTTGCAAATTGCTTTCCTTATTTATTCCTCCCCCCCTTGTTCGCCACAAAGGGTCGGCGGAATCCGTCCCAAAACGCTTTGTGGACGAATCCCGCCGCGTTTTGTGGCGGATGGGGGAGGATGTATCCCAAGTGAGAAGGTGGGGGGGGTGTTTGTTTGATTACCCCCCCATCCTTCCGCCATAAGTCTTGGCGGATCCGCCCCGTATTTTGGCGGAAACCTTCCCCCACAAGGGGGGAAGGGACTAACGCTAAACACGTACTCTGAAACTACCAAAATTAAACTGAGGGACTAAACAAATTCTGGTGTAATCGCCCTCGGCAAAATTCTCGCGTCGTAACCGCGTGCCAACAATTGACAGATGCCTTCCTCGCCCGCTGTTCCAAGGTCACGCGTGTAGTCATTCACGTACATGCCGACAAACCGATCGCCCGCTTCGCGCGTCAGACCCCGGCCGTACGGAAGCGCGTAATCGAGCGCTGCCTCGCGGTGTGCGAGCGCGTATTCAATGCTTTCTTTAAAGACACGCGCGAATGCCTTCATGGGCTCACTGCCTAAATTCTTCCGAATCACATCTACGCCAAGCGGCAGTGGTAACTTTGTTTCCTCCCACCACCACGCACCCAGATCCATGATTTTTTTAAGCCCGTGATTTTGGTACGTGACTTGTCCTTCATGAATGAGAAGTCCGGCGTCTGCTTTTCCTGCATCTACGAAATCGATGATTTTGTCAAACGGGACAACAACTTCGTTAAAATTTTTCTCAAATAGCCTCAGAGCCAAATACGCCGTGGTCAATCTTCCAGGAATCGCAATCGTTTTTCCACAAATCTTCTCCGTCCCGCCCATTTTCGCAACCACAACCGGCCCGTATTTTTCGCCCACACTCGCACCGGCGCGCATGATCGCGTACTCATCCGCAATGTGCGCGTACGCATGAACCGAAACTGCAGTTGCTTCGAGCTCCCCGCGTAACGCACGACGATTCAGCGATTCAATGTCCTCGACCACGTGCTCAATTTCAAATCCCGCAAGGTCGATTTTCCCGCGCGCAATCGCATAAAACATGAACGCATCATCCGGATCCGGACTGTGCCCAAATCTAATCTTAGTCAGTACTTCCGTCATAATTAGTCCTTACGTCCGACAACTCGATTTTCGGTACGTACCGAAAATTCGCCCTCGGTTCCTCATTGCCATGAACTACCAGGAATCTAAGACAAGGATGGTGTAAGATTGGCGCTTCATCGCCCGAAAACTTCTTTGAGAGACTTCGTCATCCCGGACTTAATATCTTCACGTGCTTCTCTAACCCGCATTTCTCATCGCCAATGAGAAATGCCCTCGAAGAGGCTGTGGTGCAAATGGGCTTGTCCATTTGTACCACAGGGGTTGTCTTTTGCGCCCCGTTTTTACAGGGGCGCAAAACTTTGGACGCAACTTCGTGCGTCCAAAGCGGTTTTCTCATCAATCCGCCAAATTGATGAGAAAACCGGACTAATACTCCTCAACATACCCCGCGTCGAAAACAGTTCGAGCGTCTCGAGCAAACTATCGTAATCCTCTTTTGATATGAGAACCGCTTCGCCAGATTTTGAAGTAATTTGAATCGGCAAATGATCTCTGACCGCTTTCTTCACAAGTTCAAAGAACCTTTGCCTTGCCTCACTCACAGTGAGTTCGTTGATGAGAATCTCCAAACTGTGCCTATGATTATGCAGCGGCGACCTGCGCTTGTCGAGTCAGCATTAACGTACGCAGGTGTTCCGCCCACGGATGGAGAATTCCCTCGGGGCCAGCTGCCTGGCGGAACCACGCCTGAGCATCTTTAAGGTCGAATAGGCGGCGCGCCAAATCGAATAGGAGCGGTTCGGCTACAAGGAGTGGCGTATCACGCCGGCCGAGACGAGAGAGAACATCGTGGCTCCCCGACGCAATCACTTGGGGTGAAAAGAAAGAACCATTAAGACCGACTTCTTTACGCGCCGCACCAATCGCGCGATTGAGTACCACCCACGGCGACATTTCGGTCGAAATTTTAAGACTCTCCCGTCCGTGAAGCTCCACGGGATAACGAATAAAGAAATCCCTCCCAAAAAGCCCAAAAAGCTCTCGCTCAGCTAGAAGCTCGTGTCTAAATTCCGTATCGACAATCACCAGGATAAACGTTGGGTTGGCTTGATTCACCTGAATTGCTTCTTTCAATTTCGCCCGCAGCTCGCCGCTTATTCGAAGTTCCCCAAGCGTCACGATCAAACGATTTTCGGTTTCGACTGCCGATTGTGGCTCAGCTTCCGGCAAGCTGGAGAAAGTGGGAATGACCCTCGTTTCAGAACGAGGTTTCTTGGAGTCTTTGGAGCGGCTTTTTTCTGCCTTCGGATGTTCGCCAGTTCTCGGCGGCCGAGGTAGTTCAATTCCAAATTTTCTGGCCGCATACAGAAGTGCCGCATCTTTATGTTCACCAATCTGGAGCGCCCTAACATGACTTGGCCACTTCTTTGCCTCACGTGCTGCTAGTCCCTCCAAGACAGATTCTCGAGTCGGATACTTGCCGCCAGGTTTTGCTGTCTCAAGAGCACTCCTAAGGCGGCTTAGGACGTCAGAGGTCGGAATCACTTTACCCGCTACGTAAAATAGGTAGGCGCGACGAGATACCTTTGCCTCGTGCGCCAAGATGCCGATCGGAAGCGCCATTCTTATTCTTTCTTCTTCAATCGCCACAATTGCTTTGGCACCAACTTCCAAATGCTCCGGACTCAAAAAGGGAGGAATGTTGTGGCCGGTCTTCAGCCACTGTATGCTAACGCCATAAGCATCTGCTAATTTTACGAACGTTTCCTCTCTCGGCCTCATCAAGCCTTTCTCGACGTTCCTGTAGAGCTGTTGCGTAACGTCCCTGCGACGAAGGCCGGTAGCTAGCCTCGCATATCGACTTCTTGCCGCGAATGTGTCTAGCCGCATAAGAGTTCCTCTCTCAAAAAACTCATGCATTCGTTCTTTTATCCGCTTAGGAAGATCTTTCAATATCTGAGAGATTCGTGATTCGCTAACACCCAAAATTTCTCCGACCTGCTTCATCGGCAAATTCCCGTGGTAATATAAAATCAATATCGCTTTCTCCCGGGGGCTCAACGGCCGCATCACATATTCGATTAAGTCGCGCTGCTCTGCTACAAAATCTCCAGTCGGACTGTTGCTTAGAAGCCTATCCTTTATCGTGACGCTCTTTCCAGTATCCGTCTCAAACAATTTTTTATCTAGTGATATGTCTCCGCCGCGAGCAACTTGCAGAGCCCTTAACACGGCAGCGCGTGTGACATCATAGGACCCCACCACTTCTTCTGATGTGGAACGAGTTCGTCCCTCCTCTTGAAGAGCGTTTGCAAGCTCCCTCACTTCTCTCTTTTCAGGATCTATTTTTCTCAATTCATCCAAGATAGCTCCCCTTACTCTATGCTTTGCATACGAGTCGAACTGAACGCCTCGAGCAGGATCGTATTTGCCAAGTGCATCGATCAGACCCAAAACGCCCGCGATCTCCAAATCCTCAAAGTCGTTCCAACTCGTGCGTGGAGGAAGCGTACGCGCAATGCTAGCTGCATTCACGTGAACAACATAGCTGAAACGTTCCGTCATCGCACGGACAAGCTCGTCATAATTGGTCGCCTCTATGCCCATTTCATCTCGAGCCCACTCAATGAAGCGCGCGCGTCTGGCAGCTTCCTCCTCTGATACCCACTCTTCTCGTTCTTCTTGCGGCCGGACACCTCTTGTCTCAGCAGGGGTGGTCATCTGGCGCGCAGGGATCGCTGCAGGACGTCGCGCATGCGGGTCGCGATCCAGCTCTTCAATCCAAGATCTTAAAAGCCGACGTACATCCTCTAGCGTCTCTGCAATCGAAACTGCCACTTGATGACGCTGATCGGGATCGCTTGCAAGAAAGTGCGGGCTGTTCAGGAAAAAGGACTCAATTACATCTACTGGCACGCGATCCGTTAGAATGGAGTGTAGGCGCGTCGCTTCCGCTTCATTCAGCGCTTGTATCCACGAGGGGAAAACATCCCTGTTAGCTGGTTTTGTCTGCACTGCTTGAATTTTTTCCCGCCACTCCTCTGGCAAAGAAGCTGCGATCCTCATAAAGACATCATCATTGCTCCGCGCTTCGGAGCGGTATTCTTCAGGAATGTCCACTCCGAATTTCTGCAAAGCTTTTGCCGCTGCAAGCCGCACCGCGGCGGATTTGTCATTCAATAGTTCCTTCAGTTGGGGGATGTATGTTGGATCCCCGAATGCCCCAATCACTCCGGCTGCCCTACTGCGAACGCTTAGTGTGGGATCTGTGAATTTCTTCGCAATCTCAGTTAGATATTGTTTTGCATTTAAATTTCTTAATGCAGTAATTGCAGTCAGCCGCACACCCTCGCCGAAGGGTGGTGTGAAAAAGGTTAAGTATGGAACGATCAAATCTGCATATTGACTGGCCTTCAATAGACCCAGTGCCCTGATCGCATCTACCTTTATTGGCACCTCGTCGCTTCTCGAAAGCATGTCAGCAATACCCTCGACATCCTTAGCTCTAATCAACTTCGCGAGCTCGAAGCGTTCTGTTTCCGCACTTATTGCATCTTTTTGTTCCCCCGTAGGCTTAAATTCCAGCTCTTGGATGTTACTGTAAATACGCTGAGTATGTTCTCGTATCAATTGAGTAGAAAGAGGCAGCTTGGAAGCCGATACTAAATCAATGAGCGATTTAACTTCTCCCACAAGCTTGTCAAAGATTTGATGTTGATCTTCGTTCACAAACTCTTTTTGTTCACTGAGCTGCCTTCTCAGCTCCGTAATCTCGGTTTCAAGTTCCTTCCGGTTCTCCCGACGGGGATCTACCGTGAGAAGATCAAGCAGAATGACGATCTCCCTTACAAGAGTCATCAACTGTTCGCGCAATTCCTCAGTGCTCCTCGGATTTATCCGCATTTCAGAGCGGGAGGCGGCTTTGCCGCCGGCGTGAAACGCGAGGCCTGAAGCGAGAGACTTTTGCGCTCCTGCTTCCAGCTTCGTGCTTCTTACTTTTGTTTCCCGCACCTCAGCCCGCGTCTCCAGGATTCTCACTTCCGGACGGAAAGAAGACGGCGTCTCGATCTGAACTTTCGGAGGTTTCTTCATATCCGCAAGCGGCCGGCTCCAGTACCACACGCTTTCTCTCCACATGGCTTGGTCGCCTGGCGCATTCCGGATCTCATTGGGCTTACGTTCTACCATATGAAATCCAAGGCGCTGTGGAAAATCCATATAAGCTGTCATAACCGTTGAGGCCGAGACCGTGGACCATTCATAAGCGACCTTGCTGGCTGAGACAATCTCAAAATCCTGGATTTGATCGGCTGCCGACCATCCTAAAGCTGCAAGTACCTCATCCAGTCGGTCTATTAACAAAGCGAAGGCTTTATCCGGTACATGTTTCAAGTAATCATACAACTCACGATCGGAAGTCCTCAATTGACTCGTCCGACTACCGCCGTGTTGGTGGGTGTGAACAATAAGCCGATTTTTGACGTGCTCTAATTCAATGTAAAACAAATGTTGAGACATTCCATAAACCTGTTCAGATTGCCGGAGCCGATTTACAACAAGTTTTCGACCTCGAGGTACGTCCCTGAACGCAACCAATCCTCTGCCCAATCCTCTGCCGGCCCAGTCAGTGTCAATCCCTAGTTTCAAATCATCATGCTTTCTCGTAGGTAAAAAATGAAACGAATACGAATCAAAAGCCTGATCGCCAGACGCCATCGCCCCTCTTTTTTTAAAGTGCTTATCATAGAATGACTTAAATCCGATTAGCTTCTTATCACCCTGCGCCTGATATGCTCTCCATGCGTCAGCCGCATCATCAAAATTCTTTTTAGGCGTTCGATATTTCACAATTTCGGTTATGAGTTCTTCGGGTAGGTCTCTGTATGGAACCCACATCCACATAACAGGTCCGTCGTCCTTCCTATTAGGCGGAGAGCTTAAATAGGCGACGTCTCCGATTACCCAATCGAGCAAATCTCTAAGATCGTCAGGCGTAAGCTCTACGCCGTGTCTTGCGTTTTTGTCTCTACGAGGCCCCTTTTGTTTCTTCAAAGCATTCATCAATTTCTCCATGTAATCGATTCTAACGGGATCGTTCACGAGGATGTTTCCAAACAAAAGCAAGGCATAATTTAGGTCATTGCCTTCCTGAAAAAACTTGCTCAACATCCTTTTCACGGCACCGATATTCTCTTCCCATTGTTTGACACGGTCAGGAGGAGCGCTCGCATCCCCTCGTGATTTGTCCCCGCTCCGCACCTCAGGCCGTGTTTCCAAGTGCGGAATGGGGAGTGCGGAATGCGGAATGATCAAGTCTTCCAGTTCCTGTCCACTCTGCACCGCGGCGCGTATCCCGCTCGATGCAGCAATGCCAACGTTATCGCGAGGCAGCGGACCAGGCGTTGACGAAGCAATTGCATCCTGACCGTCATTGCGAGGAAGCAACCCCAAGGGATGACGAAGTAATCTCGCATCCGAGATTACTTCGTCATTGCCCCTACGCTTCCTCGTAATGACGGAGGCATCGTATTGCTTCAGCCCATTCTTGGGATGCTGGCCTCGCGATGACAACTGTATGAAGTCGGATGCGCCCAACAAGTCGGACCTGTCTTGTTTCTTCTGGTGGCCGGGGTTATAATTTATCTTGTTGCTTTTGCCTTCATTCTCTGGATCAATCCTGACGAGAGGAAACAAAAATGGATGGAGCAACAGCGAATGTTGTGTTTCTTGCTGTGATCCTGCTTGTAATAATTCTCGGAATTGTCTTTCTCGATTGGCAGGGCCGCCGCCGCGAAAAGCACTCACACCTCTAGAGCGCGCTCGGTGCCTTAGATCCGCGCGTTCGTACTGCCAAGGTCTTCTACCTTTCGTCACTGGCAATTCGTCATGCGCAACTACGAGATCCCGCGCGTCAGCCGGTGTTTCCGAGTGCGGATTGGGAAGTCTGGAATGCGGAATGATCGAGTCTTCGAGTTCATGTCCGCTTCGCACTCGTTTGCGTGCCGCGGGGCGGGAAGAATCAGGGGAGAGGTGAGTGGTGAGAGGCGAGAGAGAAGCGGTAAGAGGTAAGCGCTTTTTCTCTTCCCTCTCCTCTCTCGCCTCTCCCCTGAATTTTTCACGCACTGCAGAGCGGTAAGAGGGCTGCTTTACGGCATCCCGGTTCTGTGTTATAGTTTGAATGCCATGAGAAAGATTGAATTCACTTCCTTGATTTTTAGAGAGGGGCCGACGTTTGTCAGTGTCTGCCCAGAATTGTCCGTTGCCAGCTGCGGAGATACGGTGGACGATGCGCGGCGCAGGCTTATGGAAGCGGTTCGGCTGTTCCTTGAGGAAAGTTCCAGAATGGGAACGCTCAAGGACATTCTTCAAGAAGAAGGTTTCATTGCCCGAGATCCGGCTGGAACCGAATGGACTTCTCCTCCTCTTATTGCTACCGAGCATAGCGAAGTCACTTTCTAAATCGTCTCCTGCTCCATGAGCCGCATCACTCCGATTCCGTATCAAAACCTTTGTCGAGTCTTCGAATTGGCCGGTTTTCGGCGTGTGCGTCAAACTGGCGACCACCTTGTTTACATCAAGCCTGGCGTCAGCCGTCCGATCGTCATTCCTCAATATCGGGCTGTGCCCGTTTTCATCATTTTGAATAACCTCCGCACGGCTGGCATTTCCCGAGAGCAGTACTTTTCTCTCCTTGGCCAAATTTAATCCCAATCGCACTTCATTGCGGGACTGGATTTGGGCAAGAATTTGTTGACCGAAGCGATCGAGGTTCCGATGCGTCGGCACCTCAGACATCGCAGACTTGAGGCGCTCTTGAATGAAACCTGAAAGCTCAGAGTTAGACCGCGCCATCTTTATCAGAAGCGAAACTAAGGCCGGAGCTTTTGATTGTCTCTTAAGCGATTTGATGAGCGAGTTGAGGATAGGCCCTCGATGTGATGCAGCGAGACGAATCAACTCGCTTTCCACAAATTCATTTGGACTCATTCGGCCCTGAGCTGCCACATAGGAATCAGTAAGAATCTGGGGTTGTTTATCCTCGATTTCAGCGAGGATTTCGTCGGCGTACTGCCGGACGTCATGATTCAAAGCATGGCCGACTACAATGTGCACTGTTTCGACCGGATATGTCACCAGCATTCTCGATAAAACCGCGGCTGCGTTTCGACGGAAATCTCCCTTATTTTCTCTTAGCCGTTCCTTGAACGGAACAAAACGAACCCGCTTCAGGTAATCCTCAAAATGCAAAACATCCATTAATAACCACAAAATATGTTTTACCGTCTTTTCGCCCGCATCCTTGGAAATCTCAAGAAGTACTTCTATAAGGTATTCGGCGATTTCATTGTCATAAAGATTTTCAATGACAGTTTCGGTGACGAACTTTGCTGCGCCAGCAGAATAACGGCTAATGACTACAAGGAGGTGCCCGACGATCGCCCGCCTCGCGGGATCTTTGAGTGCCCCCATGAATCGATTCACAATTACACCGAGATCAAAAAGAGCAATTTTTTGAATCAATCTTTCGGCAGCAGGGCGGGCTATCTCAAGAGCTAAGATGCCGATCAGAGGCCGGGCAACAATACTGAGTTTGTTTCGATCTTTCTTTTTGATGATGAGGTCAATCCACTGGCCGAGAAGTTCTTCAGCATGCGGATTCCGACTCGGATCTTCAAGTGAGCTCACAATGGGTCCAGTCATGATCTCTGGGTTTTCCCACGCAACCTCCAGCAAAATGGATTTAGCATAAGAAGCTATTTCACCTCCGACATGCCGCACCAAAGCAAGGCCAAAGTGGAACGGTTGAAACAATGCTAGCTCTCTCAATCGCTTATACGCTTCCAGCCGATTCTTTTCCTCGCTATCTATCGCGAGGACATGAATCAAGCTATGGAAGTGATCCCACGTCGCATACTCCCTCACGCTTCCACTGCGCGCCTCAGCACGGTGAGCGGCTGCTCGGGCCGTTGCCGCTACGCGTCTCCGGTAGCCGACACGAGGCTTAACATTTCTGACCCTGCCCATCGTCAAGTTTTGTGCCGGAATGAAATTGGCAAAAAAGCCCCTTTCGTAAAGCTCTTTTATCTCGATAAGTGGCTTGAGCCGCATGTCCTCAAAAACAGGATGATCCGGCTTTATGCCGACGACTTCCACAAGGTAAACATCACCATGTTCAGTGGATACGGGACGAGTCTTGGCGTCTGAAATAGTGTTGCTGCGCATATTTTTGATTGCACGATCTTCGATCTGACGGATGTTCTCTCTTGTGACCCCCAGCATTGTTCCAATCTCGTCGAGTGTATAACCGCCCTCTTTTTGCGTGCCAATTCCAAACCGCAGTTTGATGACGAGCTGCTGGTAAGAGGAAAGAAGGGCTAGCCTTCTTGAAATCTCTGGGACTATCTCGCGGTGTTCTTCCTCACGAACCGCGATCGCCTCCGGAGTTTCCGCTTTTGGATCCGAGCGGAATTGATAGCGGTTTAATTCACCGTTCCCTGCTGGGGCATCTAAGGACTTTGCCCGTGAGAAGAAGGAAAGGATGCGGATCACCGTTTTTTCCTCTTCCCCTAGCGCTTTGGCCAATTCCTCCATGGTGGGTTCACGCTTGAAAAGCTGTGTTAATTCCTGTTGAGAGCTCAAGATTGCGGGGACGAGTTCCCGCTCCTGAGACGGTAACTTTCCAGTGGCTAAGTCATTCAAACCGATTAGAATTTTGCCCCATATCCACCAGTCGGCAAATGTACCAAACCTCGTCCCGAGACGGTAATCAAAACGACAGACTGCTTCCATTAACCCCAAAGAACCGTCCTGATACATATTGTCCTTGTCTCGCCCCTCACCGCGTACGAGTTTACGGATCACGCGTTTAATCCTAGGAAGATATTTCAAGACTAGAAAGTCAAAGAGAGTCCTGCGCTCTTCTCCTTTTAGATTTCGAGCATGAAGGGCACGAAAAAGGATCTTTTCCTCCTCACGCGTTAAGAAACGGACCTCGGCAGAACGCATCACGCGCTGATACGCTTCGAGATCCACGTCTTCCTCATAGATCGCGATCTCTTCCAGCCCCATCCGCAGTTCAGGCCGTGGTTCCGAGTACAGAATGGGGAGGGCGGAATGCGGAATGATCAAGTCTTCGAGTTGACGTCCACTCCGCACTCCGAATTCCGCATTCCGCACCAGTTCGTTCCGCACCTCAGCGCGGCTCTGAGCCCCCAATTTCCGAAGAGACCGCAGGTATATGTGCCGGGCCCTCACGCCGCCTGCTGCTCCTTGCCATCCCATTGCTCTGGCGACAGAACTGTATCGACCTAGTTGTTGATACAGTTCATGAACTTTACGTTCTGTCTCATCAAGCTCTGTGGGTTTCGGCCGTGACGGAGGAAGGTAGTCACCGAAAAGAACGTGCCCTTTTCCAGTAGTCAATTTTTTCCAATTGTTAGGGGCGGGAACTGCTCGACTCCATGACCATCCATCGATGGTTACCCGAGGAATCCCAACTTCAGCGCCGAGCTTGCCCGATGACCAACCGTTCTCGTATCTTACAACCCGGATCATGAGATTGAATAGGTCGGCATAGTCCGGGTCATTGCCATTTTTTAATCTTGTTTTTATCTCCTCTGCGGGCAAACCCACCAGAAGATGGCTCACCGTAGAATTCAGTCGTTCTGCTAGCTGTTTGAAATGCCGTATCGCAGGGAAGTGCAGTCCGGCTTCCCAATCTGAAGCCGTATCAACATGCACGTGCATTTCTTGAGCAAGTTCGGTTAAGGTCCAACCCCGTTTGTATCTAAAAATTTTGATCTTTAATCCAAGAATTTGTTTTGCTTCCCGGCTTTTCTCGTCTCGGACCCGCATGCTCATTAACTTCTCTTCAGGTATGCCGGCTAAAAGTTCGCTCACAGTTGTTTTTAAGTTGCGCGCAATGATTTTCATGCTTCTGGGATAGGGGAACCATTTCCCACTTTCCCATGCGGAGGTGCTACTCTGGCCCTGGAAACCGGTCTGAGATAATCTTCGCCTATATCTGAGGACTCTTAATTTGAGCCCAAAGAGTTCACGATGCTCCTCGCTTTTCTCGTCAAAAACACGAATAGCCATTATTTTTTCGTCAGGCATTCCTGCAATAAGATCGCCTATCGTCGTACCCAGCGTTTCGGCAAGTTTTCCAATGTACCGATAGGGAAACGTAGGTTCGCCTGCCTCCAGTCTGATAATGGTGTTATCCTTGATACCCACCTCGCGAGCAAGCCTGCTTTTTGTCCATCCTTTTTCATATCTCAAAACTTTGACCTTCAACCCCAAGATTTTTCTGTATTCGCCACTTTCTTCATCTTCAATCCTGATGGCGAGCAACTCTTCCCTAGGTATTCCTATCATCAACTCACTTACCGTCGTGTCCAGTGCGGTCGCAAGCCGTTTCACAAAGAATGGGCTTGGAATCTTACCTGATATCCACGGTTTAATGGAGCCGTACGAAAATCCTAATTCACGCGCTCCTCGTCGCTGGGACCACCCTCGCCTTCTGAAATGAGATCTAAGCCTGTCCCCAAATGTCTCTTCCCCTACCTCAGGTATCAAGAGATCGACATCATCAAGCATAGGACGTGGGCCGCGGCGCTTTGTGACGAGCGATCTATATGCAGCTTGAAACCCTCTAACCACACGCTTGTACTTATGATAATCCCTCACATGTTTTGAAAGGGCGGCCAGAGCAATCTTTCTCAGCTCCAGTTCTGATAAGGGTTTTCCCTTCTGCCTCTCCTCCGCAAACGCAAGATGGATATCCTGAAAAGCATCTTCGATGTCCTGCTTAAAATAAACCCCTCTCCTCAAAAAAAACCACACAGCAGAACGTGCTATTTTCCAATCTTCTTCCAATTGTCCCCGCATCTCAGCCCGTGTTTCCGAGTGCGGAATGGAGAGTGCGGAATACGGAATGATCGAGTCGTCTCGTTCGCGTCTGCTTCGCACTCCGAATTCCACACTCTGCACCAGCTCGTGCCGCACCTCGGCCCGGCGGGGCTCTTGCACTTTCAACCACACATTTCGTTTAAATCGAAAGAGGCCGAGCAACCCGTCGCGTCTCCATTGCGTCATCTCATAGCCAGCTTCTTTGAGTGTCCTCCGAACCTCTTCTAAAGATGCGCCTCGTGAAATAGACAAGGCATATGCTTCCTCAATCCCACGGGGTTTTTTAGCAAGCAATTTTCTCAAAGCGCCCAGAGGCTCTTCATCGGATATTTCCGCCGCTGCTTCCTGTACCTGATCACCGGTTTGAAGCCCTGACACTTTGACCTCACGCTCCAATTTGAACGATGTCTCGTCCAAGTATTTCTTTTGAAACGTTGACTTTAATTTGTCTAACTTTCCCCGCGCTTTGAGCTTTATCATGAGCGCGCTGATTTGACTCAGGAATCGGCGCCGCTCCTCTTGCTTTTCCGTTTCGAGCAAGCCCAATTTTTCGAAAATCTTCCGAAGAACCTTTTTCACTTGATTTCGTTCGGCCTCGTTGAGATTGCTAAATCCCTTAACCGCGGCATCCACTAACAAATTAAACTCCCGAGGAATTAGACTGGCTTCGAATCCAATTTCGAAAATACTCTTACCTTTCCATTCTGCTCGCAGTTCCGCACGGTCCGCCGAGTCTCGAACTGCAGATTGTTTTGGTTCTCCAATATCTCCATTCGCACGTTCACGGCCTTCAACAGACTGGGAGCGTGACTCACCGCGCATACCAGCGGCTTTTCTCCGATCTTCTCGCGCACGCTGTCGTTTCCGAAGCCAAACAGATTTTTCCATTGCGAAATGGATGATGGCTGGGACTAAAATAATCCCGTATGCGGTGATCACAGCGTCCAATGGGAGGCCATTCAAAATCTTCGCCCCTGCCAGCTGGGCCCCGAGTTTTACGACGGTTAATACATTAAGTATGAAAAAGATCGCCGGAAGAAAAATTCCAGAATAAACCCTTAAATACGTTCCAAGGGGTATATGAATGGCAGGGTATTTTATTTTTTTCTTCTGTTGCGGCGATCGCACCTCAGCACGCTTGGGTGAAATGTAACTCCAGTTTCCATCATTGAGGGAAACTCGTAAAAGAGGGCCGCTCGTAACCTCGCTCTTACTTCTGGAAATATGAATGGGACGGTCAACCCTCCTTTGTCTCTTTTGCCCTGCGTACTTCTTTTTCGCTCTTAACAGGATGAAATCATCTCCAGCCACGTGGATGATCTGCTCTATTTCATACCGAATACGGCGGAAAATAAGGGTACCCCTCTCTTCAAGTTTCGTCTTTGGAGTGACGATTTCACTACGAATTTCGGATCTTGAGCTCCTCGGGCCAGACGTTTTCAATTTTTCTTCTCTGTCCAATTGACCTTCTTGTACTCTGGAGCGGCCGGATCGTGTCTCTTCCAATTGTTCTACCGCTCCCCTCGCCGCTTCACGCACCGTTTGATCGACCGAGCCGTCCGTGTAAACTTGTCTCAATAAGTTGATTGCTCGCGTCGCCTTGAACTTGGCAAGACCGTCTATCGCCTCAACCTCGACCCCCCATGACGCAACCATCGTCTGTGGATCCAGCTCCTTTTTGAGATAGCGGGTAATTTCTTCCATGAGCACCGGCACCACTTCCTTTCTCAGAGATTCATTAACTGTGGCTGCTTCGACTAATCGTCTTACCGCATACCAGCGGTGGATGCTGTTATTTTGAGTATCTCGCACGATGTCAATTAAAACATCTGTCGAGGTGGTCTCCTTAATAAGTTCCGTCATTTGACTAAACTCCTTGGCCCAATCATCTTTGGTGTCGCGGAGCGCCCAATAGCCCAGAGCACCGAAAACCGCGACCATAAGAACGATCTTCGCAGCCATTATGAGCCACCTTGCTTCCGAGCGGGGGTTTTGGAACGCAGAACGAAATTTCAAGCGGTGCGTGCTTTCTTCAATGTTGAACACTATTTCGTCGACTTTCTTCGTGATACCGGACCGCACCGGACGATTGAGCCGGTTCACACGGTCAAAACTGAGACCGCTACTTCTAAGGGCGTCGCGAATCTTATTTGTCGTTATGCGACGGCCACTTAATACGTCTGGGGTGAGTTGTCGCACCACGTGTGCGACGATCTCGACTTTTCTACGGGATATCTCATCTTTTACCTTTTTTCCTGCCGCCCGAGTTAGTCTCAGGGGACCAATTACCTGCAACACAGCATGCTCAAGCTTTGTTCTCACATAACGTTCCTCCCAGCTCGCGATGATTTTTTCTATTTCGGGTAACAGTCGTTCGGCAGACGAGCGAAAACTAATGGTGTCTAAGTGCTCTGCGATTTGTCTGCCAAGTTGCTCCCGTGCACCACGAAGTTGAGATTTCGCTATCTCGTTCAAGACAAGTATCTGTTGCGCCGGAGAAATGAACTCAGGGTTAAGGCCCTCGATACCGTTGGAATTTTTGAACCGCTCAATCTCAAGTAAAAGATAGTAATAATGGCTGCTCCTTGCCACATCCATGGGGATTCCTTTTAACGCGAGTGAAAGTGTCAAGACGCTCAAATGACGCAATTCGAGCTCAAGAAGTGCAACCCTTTCTCCGTGCGTGGCAAGTATTTGATTGTGCCTTTGCCTCTTTAGCATCAATAGACTTCCTGGAGGTTCGCCTTGAAGATCTTTTTGAACTTGTTGAGGAGAATAAATCCCTTTTCTTCTTCCCCAATCCATTGCTTCTATTTGGCGGACCGCTTCGTAGGTCTCGTGGGCAAAACCATTCGCAGTAAGCTTGACGATTTCATCCGCACGCTCTTTCAAAAAATCATTTGTGGATGCCCAACCCTCAATCTCTTCGATTAAAACACGCGTTCCAAGCCGAGCTATTTCTTGATCTTCTTGAGTGAACCGGAGAGTGATTGGACTGTTTTTCAGCTCACGATCCATTTTGGTAATTTTGCCTTCTACTCGCATTAGCGTCTCTGAGCTTGACAAGGGTTCATCTTTGTCGGGGTGAGGAATGACCCGGGCCAAGGTCACAATTCCGCTGTCGCTTACCTGTCCATCCTTCGAGCGGTTGATTCGAAACTTTCCTGGCGGCCAGTTCGCTTCCTCCATTGCGGAATAGGCCAGCCCACGGAGTCCGGCAAGTTTTCCACCATGATGTTCTTTCAAATCAAGAACCACGGTTCCATTATTTGTCATCCTTGCGCCGATGATGGCAATGATGAGTTCAGGCGAATCTTTGAAGGCGGTATTGAGCTTTTGCTGGAAGAGGGTTAGGGCGTTCTCAACCGCATCCTCTGGTAAATCTATCGGCCCATTTGAATCCAAATCCCAGCTTTCGCCAGGATAGAAGCCACCTAACGCAATGTGGAAGGCATCTTTCGGAAGAATAAAAAGCTCGGCGGCAGTGACAATTTTTTCTAACCTCTTCTGAAAGCCTGCGATTCTTTGGACCGCTTTCCTGTTTTGAGACTCCGCATTCAGCCGTAGGTCAAAAGCAAACTCCCGGCCTCGTTTCCGCGATTCTGAAGGAATTCCTCCCGGCTTTACATTCAACACTTCTCCAGTGCCACTTCGCTCATACTCAAGCTGTGAGCGAACCTTGACAAGCTCTTCCGGCACAATCTCCGTACGCACTTCGGAGGGGGGGCCGGATTCTCTTTCCTTGGAAATCGTTGGCCCGGGTTTTCTGGTAACAAGCCGGATGTGGCTGATGGCTTTGGGGTGGGTCACGAGAAATTCGAAAGATCTGGGTTCGTTGGATTCCTTGGCCGGATAAGCGAAATTCACGCCGTCGATTCCGTACAAACGTAATAAAAGGATGAGGAGATAATTAAAAAGATCGCCCCGCCCCCGATAGAAAGGTGGTTCTTCGGGCAGATGGATTTCGTCTAGGCTCGTGTCGAAAAATTTTCTCAGCTGATCCTTAACGTCAGTGCCGGCGCCGAGGCTCGTGAAGACATCCCCTTCAAAATCAAATTCCAGGATGGCAGCTTCCGTTATCTTGGTGCCTTCCCACGGCCCGATGTTGGCCATGACCCCGCCGGCTGTCAATCGGCTCCAGTCAAATCCCTCTTTGAGGATGATTTCGGCGCCGCCGTAGGAATCTTCCCGGAGGGGAGGAGGAAAATCAAAAGATCTCAGAGGCGACAATGCATTCACCCCGTGCCGCATGACGTACTTTTCTCTACGCTTTTGCGTCAAAACCGGTGCGAGGCTTTCGGCGAAACGGGCGAATTTTTCGCTCTGAAGAATGATCTCTTTGGGAGATACAGCGGGACGTGTCGAATACTTTGGATCATTCAACCACTTCGGCACGTAGGACATTTCCTTCATGACGTTTTCGAGTCTCTCAGTCCAATCATCCCGCGCTTCGGAGCGAATGGCAGCAAGCAGCTTTCGAGCTGCGTCCCGACGAAACAAAGGGTGGTCCATGTCAACTTTGACGCTTCCATTCTGATAAATGCCGCTGCGCAAACTGTTAGGATATCCGCCCCGCAGCCAAATGGGCCTACTCGCGCCGTGGACTTTTCGATCCGGAAATACCATAAATTTAAAGTCCACATCACCGCCAGCTACTTTCTCTGCGGGAATCACGATGGCCCACACGCCGTCTGATATTTTCTCAAGCGCGAAATCTTCTTGAGAGTCCCAGTTCGTAATTCTATTTGCCCAATACACCCTTTCTGCCTCGGCTTCGGGTGGAAGCCGGAGATAAAAAAGCATTCCTTCTTCCACGCTAGATTTCGCGCGGTATGCAAGCAACTTTGTCAGAATATTGTTGCCTGACGTGATCATCGCGCTTGAATTGACAGCAGGCACATACAGTTCCCGGCCGTAGTCTAAAAGCAGCCGCTCGCCTCCGTGATGATGCGCGATAGAAAGAATGCCCCGGATCATCATGCGGATCCATTCCTCCCGATTGTTATCAAAAGTGGGAATCACTTCCTTCTCCAACTTGTCGTAAAGCGCAGCTGCATCCTTGGCATCGATGTCCCCGACGTCCGTTCCGCCAAACTTCCAACTGTTGACGCCGTCTACAATGCCCTCTGCCCACCCATCGGGGATCGTGAGATTCAGCACCCCATTTAGAAGTGCTTTCTGTCCGCTTGTTCCAGACGCCTCTTGTTTCAGGATCGGATTGTTAAGCCAAACGTGCACTCCGGCAACGAGCAATCGAGCCAGCGCTACGTCATAGTCCTCGATGAAAATGACTTTGATTTTCTTTTCCTTGCGTAACTCACGCGCTATTTGATTTACACGAGCAACTAACCGTTTGCCCACGTCATCTCTGGGATGAGCTTTTCCTGCAAATATGATTTGTACTAGCCCTTGTGACTTCGCGGCGATAGATCTTAAGCGCTCCAAATCTAGAAAAATGAGATCAGGCCTTTTATACCCAGCAAACCGCCTCGCATAACCAAGCGTGAGCGCCTGTGGGTCAAGACTTTTCAGATAAGCCAAATCTTCCCGCGACGCGTCGCCCCGCGCGGCCTGCCTTGTAAACCGCTTCTCGGCCTCATTAAAGAGCAGCTTCGTAACACCGACATGGACGGCCCACAACTTTTCTCGCGTTGAAACAGGAACGTTTTGGTCCAGCCATTTGTTATCCGTAAGATACCGCATCATCTCGTCTCGTTCGAGGTGCATTACTCGCTGGACTTCAGCAGTCTGGTAGGTTTCTTGAAGCAGTTCCGCAATTTGGGGAGCTTGCCACTTTCCTTCCCGCTCGCCGTCGCCCGTGTGAACTGAATTGACAATCGCTTTGATGGGAACATCTTCTGTCGGGACAGCAGGGTAAAGACCTTGCCACATCTTGCGTGCTACCTCGCCGTGAAGTTTGCTCACGGCATTGTGAAATCCTGAAACCAGCAATGAAAATTTGGTGATGTTAAAGTTGCCGTCTGCCCGTCCCATTTCGAGGATTCGATCCACCGCATATTGATCGACTTCTTTTCCCCCAGGAAAAAGTATCTCCAAGAAGGGGCGGATCACATGTTCCGGCACCGCTTCATTTCCGGCAGGAACCGGCGTGTGGGTCGTAAAGATCGTCTTTGCTCGAACTACTTCAAGCGCTGCGTCAAACCGGAGCTTGGGATCTTCTATCGCGCGAGGCACACGCGCCAACGCTTGGGCAAGAGCAGAAATGGCCGCAAATACTGGATGGCCGTCATTGAGATGGATGACATCTGGTTCTTGACCTAATGCTTTTAGCGCCTTTATTCCGCCGACGCCGAGCACGAAATATTGTTCCATGCGCTCCTGCGTTCCCGAATGTTCCCGATAAGCTTGTTCTGTGATAGAGAGGTCTGTACCTTCATTCCACGCGTTGTTCCAGTTTGCCCATTCCTCCTTCAAGTTGGTATCGAGAAGCAATAAATCGACCTTTCCTAACCGCGCCTTCCAGACTTTTGCCTTGACGACACGGCCTCCAGTCGGCATTCTCATTTGCAGGATGAGTGGATGTCCTGTTCTTGGATCTTCGACCGGCAAATCAAGCGGCCGTCCTGTCCGTTTATCTCTCCGGATACCGGCATAACTTCTATCTTCCTCTTGCTCGCCAGACGGTCTGATGAGCTGCCGAAAGTAGCCAAGCTGATAAAAAAGTCCAACCGCTGTGAGCGGAATCCTCAGATCACTCGCGCTCGCCACGATATCAGCCGCCAGCACCCCCATTCCGCCGGTGTATATCGGGAGCGGCGGAACCGCAAATTCAGCCGAAAAGTAGGCGGCCCTTTTATCCTTGAGTTCAGGCAGATGTTCTGAAAGCCATGCGTCATCAGTGCTCATATACCGATCAAATGCTTCTTTCGCGCGGAGGAGAAGCTCTGCGACGTTGTCGTTAGAGGCCACCCTCTCCCACGCTTTTCGTTGATCGATTTGCTGGAGAATTCGCAACGGAAGGGCATCCGAACGGTCATAGAGTTCAGGATCACCTGATGCATCCGCAACTGCTTTCATGAGCTCACGCCCCTTTGGAAATTCGCTCCTTAAATTCCGTGCGAGCCTTTTGAGCGCTCCGCGTACATAAGGAACATACCTAATCCGGCGCTGTTCTTTCAGCTTCTCCAAAGTGCGAGCCGGCAAATCTTTCCGTCGAACCGCGCCGTTTAATTCAGGTAAAGCTCTCAAAAGATTCATCCCCCTTAACCTTGTGAATCGTTTGACAAGTTGATCTCCATCGCTCTCTGCCCGCGCTTCGGCCCGCCGATTTGAGTTGGAAATGCGGAGTGCGGAGTGCGGAACGGGCGAACTCCCGAACTTAAGTCCACTCCGCACCCTGAACTCCGGATTCCGCACTCGATCGCGGGTCTCCGCACGCCGGGCGGCATCAAAAGTCACAAGACCGTAGCTGTAGTCTTTTCCCCTCTCTCTCCATTGGAGGGAGAGGGTTGGGTGAGGGTGGATGTTCAAGTTATTTTCACTCGTCCCCCTCACCTTTCCGCCATACAGCGCGGCGGATCCGCCGCGTCCTTTGGCGGAAATCCTCTCCCCCGACAGGGGAGAGGAGAAGATTTTGGGGTTCGCAATTCCGGTCTTGCGCCCGGCATCAAAAGGCACCTTGACATCTTGTGGCCGCTCTGATACCTTGCTTTCCATTCCTGCCGTTCCCACAAATTGATCCTCAAGGAGATTTGAAATGAGCAAAGGTAATCCTACCAAGCCAAAGAAAATGGCTGATTCATATTCAGTCACGGAAGTGGGCACACTTCTGGAAGCATTGGACAAGAAATTTGATACCCTCGCTGAGGGCCAGTCAGGTCTCGATACGAGGATGGAACGGCTCGAGGTAACTGTCCACGGCAACAGCCGAAGGCTAGATACGATCGAACTCCGAATCAACGTCCTCAACGGTAAAGCATCTCGCCTTGAAGACGCCGTGTCAAAACTCTCCAAGGACCTCCGTGATACTCGGACTGAACTTGGAGAAACGCGGTCTGAGCTCAAAGAAGAAATTCGCGGTATTGGCAACAGGCTGACGGCGGCAGAATCCGGCGCCTGATCACTCGTTTCTCCGCTTTGAACCTCTGGATGGCGAGCACGCCGAATATACAATTGTAAATCTTGAGCGTTTTCTTTTCCCCGCACCTCAGACCTGAAAAAATCGCTTTGCCTAAGTTCGCCACGGCTGACAATCGACTCAGGAGCTTCGGCTGAAAGAACTCTAGGGGGAAGGTTGAGTTCCTGAGCTATGCTCGCGAAGTCCTCATTTTCCTGTAGGAGTGAATAGGCATAATAAAGCGCATCGGTCATCCGCGCGAGATAGCGATGCGTTTCGTCTGCAATTTCTCCCTTTTCTCCTAGTCGAACGAAGAGCTCAATGCCTTCAAACTCTGTCGACAGCCGCGTTACACTCACCGAAAAGCCCGTTATGTATTCGCCTAGAGCCTGAACTTCCGCCACCGGATAACCTAAGACAATGCCGTTAAGAACATGCCCAGCACTCTGACTAACCTCAACATTGTCGTCTAAGTCGTCAATGAACAATTCCAATTCTTCCGATAACGCCTGCCACTTGCTCGGTTGATAGCTTTTCCACTCTTCGCTCATCAGGTCGACGTTTGGATAGCGCGGCAGGACACCAAAGTCTTTTAAAAGTTTCATGTGCGCCTTGAGTTGATCAAAAACATCGAATACTAACATCGCTCTGATGTCGTTGAACGTTATCCCAAGTTGATCCCAAGCCTTGGGAATATCTTTCAATTCTCTCGCAAGGATCATAGGATCCGGTTCTTTGCGGCCAGTAATAAGGTCTGTAATACGCAGGTACGCCGGCTTGACGCCCATAAAGACGGGCAAGAAGGAAGGGTAAAGTAATACTTTTTTCGCATTCTCGCTCAAGCGCGGGTACACGAACTTGAGCAATTGACCGCGTTCCCGAATGAGTTTTCTTTCCGCCGGTGAAAACAAGCTGGTCGAATCAATCCAAGATGGCCGGACCCACCGCGTGCGACTCAATTTCTCATTGCCCCGCACCTCAGGCCGGAAATCATTGACATTGCCTGTAGATGCCGGTCCCGTTTGAAGCGCGTCACCTTCAGTTTGGATTGAGCCCCAGTATTTTTTTGCAAAGTAAACGAACGCACTTCCGACTAACCATCCACTCAATCCCCCAAAAATCACGTGCCGAAATGAAAAGTCAAGCCCGATGACTGAACCCATCGCAACAAAGCTTATGATCGGAGCTACCAAGCCGAAAGTCCCCCCAAACTTCATCATCAGTGTCCGGGAAGATGATCGATATAGATAAGCTGACAAAATAACTTTGTTCACAAAAGCCACGACCGATGAAATAATAGGAATAACGAAGGCCCAATCTTTTGGAATAGCATAAATGCCTAAATTGAAAATGCCCCACACGCCCGCCAACATCCCATAAGAAGGCCAAAATGTGTTTTTCATCTTTTCGCGAATCTCGTCTTTAGATAACCTCTCGGATCTATATAGCAAATGAAGCAACAAACGATGGGTAAACAAACTAATCACCGTATCGGCAGCAACCATCATGACAGACCCGTAGTGGTCCAGTCGAATCCTAAGCCGCGGCTTGACGAAAAACCAGATCGAGAAACCGACTTGGATAATTAAGCCAAAACGGACTGCCCTCGCCCAGCTGGCCTTACTCCTAAATTTACGCCACTGACCAACATAATTCGCAGCAGCACTCATTCCTATGTCTGCGAATGTGCCCAAAATATATTGCATCCCCCTCACGAATAAAATCGAAACGGGAAGCGATTCGAAACGTTTGGTCAGAAAAGTTGCCCCGATCCCTAAGCCCAATGTGACGGCTGGAAGCAAAATGCTAACTGTAAGCCATTGCATTTTATCCGAACGGACGGATCGGATGTTTTGTCCTTCCTCTGAGCTTGTCGCTTTGATTTCCGAACCGTCCTCCCTGCCGGATCGACTTCGGATTTCAGCGCGGTGCGATTTTTGAAAAGGCGCCTTGACATCTTGTGGCAGCCTTGATACAGTGCTTTCCATTCCTTCCGTTCCCACAAAATGATCCTCAAGGAGATTTGAAATGAGCAAAGGTAATCCTACCAAGCCAAAAAAAAGGGCTGATTCATATACCGTCACAGAAGTAGGGACATTGATCGAAGATCTTCGAGGCCAGTTTCGTGCTGTTGTGGAGGGCGTTGGGCCCCTTCCCAACCGTTTCTCAGCAGTAGAAGAACGTCTCTCTGCGGTAGAAGATCGCCTCTTCTTTGTCGAAAACCGTCTATCGGGAGTTGAAAGTGCCGTTCGCGTCGCTCTTCCCGGTCTTTCCAAACGAGTGGCCTGTCTCGAATCCAAAATCGGAATCTGATTCCGCTCCTTGTTTCCGTCTTCGGCGTTCCTTTCTGCCCGCACTTCCGCTTGGCGATAAGAAACTGGAAGCTGGAGGGTGGAAGGTGGAAGAGAATCGACCGCGCCTGCGATGTCGCCGCTTTTCCGTCCATCTTCCGCCGTTGTAGCCTCCACCTGAATTTCTCTACGCATCTCTGCGCGGCGGTCCGGATCCGCGTTTTCGGACGGTGGTTCCTCTGGGTCACGACCGCTTTCCGCTCCGTCCTTTTTCGGATCGAGATCGCGTGATTCCCTTTTCAATCCGAATCTGCGGTCAATTGACTTTTCAATGCCAGCCCCTTCAGTCAGGTCGAATAGATCCACATACTCTAAGTGAAAAAGCCTAGCCAATACACCTACACCTAACATTACTCCTAGCGCTTCTCCCCACTCTACCTCGCCAAAAACCGCTTTGATAAACGCTAACATTAAGGCATAGCAAATCACCCAAAAGATTAAACTTCGCAAAGTAAATCGAAGTTTTGGTTTTTCTGTTCGCGTTTCGGCGCGTCGTAAACCTGTCTGAGGAGAAGTGGCACTCTCGGCCGAACTTACACCCTCTCTTAACCACTCAAATGACTCACGAATGACGCGGAGTTCGGCGCGGTTGAAAACAGCGTGCGCCGCGGCGTGGGAATGAGATGCGCCGTCATTGGGAAGCCCTCTTTCGGACGTCATCCTGAGGGCCGAAGGCCCGAAGGATCCCGTCCTCAGGGCAGGCTCCTTGGAAGACGAATCCCGACCGGGATCCTTCGGCACCTCTTTGGATCGTTGCCTCAGGATGACGACTCCGTTAAGGCTTCCTTCCAGATGACGGTTAGAATGCTTCGATTTGAATTCGTCGAGACTCGCACGTTTGCCGGAAACGCGTGCGAGATAGTTCGAGTAATTGTCCTCGTCAGAAAATTTGGGCGAGATCAGAACGTATGGAATTTTGTGCTTACGGAATTCGGTTGTGATTCCGGGAGCGTGGAAGCCACCGGTCACTAAAATCGCGCGTTTGATTCCGTTTTCGCCGAGAATCGCCTGGATATTTTCGAATATTTTCCGATCGCGTTCCTGCGCAGATCGGTAAAAGGCCTCGGCAGACGCAAGCGCTTCGGAATCTAATTTTGCCCTCTGCGCATACTTCTTGATCAATTCGCGGCGCTTGCGGAAATAATCAAAATCGTCGGGGGTTGCTTTAAGTGATACGATCGCTTGCAACGCTTTTAGCGCTTGGTGCTCTTCGTCAATGGCGCGCTCGGCGTCCGTTTGAAACAACCGTTCCTTAACTTCCGACTTCAAGGAATCCAACTCGCGGAAAAGTTTTCTTGAATCGAGCATTTCTTGAATTTCGAAAAAGCGCTCACTATTTCCCCCCTCCATTTCAAGCAGAATGAGGTCGATTAACTTTTCGATTTCGAGATATTTCCAGCGGTTGATGTGAAGGTTACGCGCTTTACTCGCAAGAAAACTGACAAGGGCAATCAGTTCGTTCTTTTCCTCAAACTGAGAGACCCGTTCTTCGAACTCGTAGAGCTTCTTGTTAAGGTATTGCCTCCTATTTTCGCCGTTTTCTTGAACCAGCGGTTTGAGCGAAGTCAAAAAGGGCTGCGAGCGGGTTTGTGCCTCAATAAAATTACGCCCCCCTGCTTCGTAAAGTGCTTCGTCCTCCACGCCAAAGAAGCGGTAGACTTTTGGACCGACAATCGCTTCCCGTTCAATTCCACTGAGCATCGCCTCTTTGAGCCAAAATTCGGTTGCGCGCTCTTTAACTTCTTGATCCGGAAACGATCTTAGATCCGCAAGATCGGCTTCGCCTGTGCCGCCTTCAACAAGGATGGCCTCGATTTGGAGCTTGTCGCTCAGCTCGCGCGCCACCTCCGCAATGCGGCGCTGAGCCCCGAGGTTAGAGTGAGCGTCTTGGAGGTAGACGACGAACGGAGAATCGGGAGAGACTCTCTCTGGGAGGAACAGTTCGTCGATCTTCCCAAGACGCTCTGGGAGATCAATATTTCTCAATGGGTTAATGAGGGAGTGTTGTGCAAAAGATGAATAAGAGGAAGAGGGGTCGAGTGAACCAAAGCCAGGATCGGACCAAGCGACAGTTGTAGTCGCGAAAGAAAATAAGACGACGCAAGCCGTCGCTCTCCAAAATGACTTTCTAAAGCACCGAGCGTTATGTGGTAAAACCTGGCCTTTTAAGCTGGCTTCCACCTTGCTTCCTCCCAGAAAGCCTAATTTTATACTGACTTAATTATACATTAAAAAAAGTTCATTTTCAACAGGTCGAGTGTGCACAATTTAAAAGACATAAGCTATTTAAATCCATAGGCTTGGGAGTTTCCCGATGTTTCAGAACGGCGCCTTCATTCCGCAGGACATGACTCTGGCAGGGTGCATAGAATGAGCTATGTTTGACAAAATGTATGACATTATGTATGATCCTCATTGGAGGATTTGAACATGACTCAAGTGACGATTAGACAGTTGACCCGCGGTTTTTCCAGTTATATTAAGGCGGTCAAACGGGGCGAGAGGATCGTGATCCTGGAACGGCGTACGCCAGTTGCAGATTTGATTCCCCATAATGAGAACCTAGCCCACCCAGGCTGGAAGCGGCCAATTTCCAAGATTAAAGTCAGAGGTGCCGGGCTGTCTCAAACGGTGTCTCAGATGCGGAACGAAGAACGGTGAGACTATTTGTTGACACATCGTCCCTTTTCAAAAAGTATGCGGATGAACCGGGAAGCGAGGCTTTTGAAAAGCTTCTCTCCAAAACGGCGGAAATTGTAGTTTCTCCCGTGACGTGGCTTGAAATGAATGCCACCATTGAACGGTGCGTGCGAGAGGACACGTTGACACGTGAAAAGGCTGAGTGGCTTCGCGTGGAGGTTAAAAAGGATTTTGCCTATTTTCTCCTGACCGTATGGAATGAAAATCTCGAACATGAGGCCGTTCAGCTCATCCGCCAACACGCCTTGAAAACCTTGGATGCCGTCCAGCTCGCTTCTGGGATTCTCTCGGGCTCTGAAATTTTTGTGACTTCGGACCGCCGATTGCATCGAGTGGCTAAAAATGTCATTCCGCATGTTCGTTTGGTTTAAAACTCCAAGACTTGCGTAATTTCAGAGGCTTTGCTGAACTAGTGAAGGAACGTCTTGAAGGAGTTGCCGTGGGTTCGCTTCGCGCCAACCCTGTAATGACAATGCATTTCTTTTCTATTACACTACTCCCCCACCACTTTTGAAATGATGCGTCATATAAGCTGTTCAAACCGCCAAAATCAAAAGTGGTGGGGGACTACCCCTTTCCTCGAGGCCGCAAAATGAAACACCGGTTAAATAAACGTAGTTCAGTCATTACGGAAGGCCCTTCTCGCGCTCCGGCACGGGCGATGATGAAGTCGATGGGGCTTCGTGATGAAGAGATTCGTCGTCCAATTGTTGGCATTGCGAACACTTGGATCGAAACCATGCCCTGTAATTTCCATCTCCGCCGGCTCTCAGAAAAAGTAAAACAGGGTGTGCGCGACGCAGGCGGCACGCCGCAGGAATTCAATACGATTGCGATCTCCGACGGCATCACAATGGGCACAGAGGGCATGAAAACTTCTCTTGTCAGCCGAGAAGTGGTTGCCGATTCAATCGAACTCGTCGCGCGCGGCCACTATTTCGACGCGCTCGTTGCCATCTCAGGATGCGACAAAACGATTCCCGGAACCGTGATGGCGCTTTGCCGTGTTGACGCCCCGAGTCTCATGATTTACGGCGGTTCGATCGCACCAGGAACTTTCGAGGGACACGACGTCACGATACAAGATGTATTCGAAGGTGTTGGCAAATTTGCTGCGGGGAAGATGAGTGCGGAGCAATTAAAAAATCTCGAGGATCGCGCTTGTCCTGCTGCGGGGGCATGTGGCGGTCAATTTACGGCGAATACGATGTCCACAGCATTTGCTGCGATGGGAATCTCACCGATGGGCGTCAATGACATTCCCGCGATGGACCCCAAAAAAGACGAAGCGTGCTACGCAGCGGGCAAACTTGTGATCGAACTACTTAAGAAAGACATCCGGCCAAGTGCAATCATTAATCGAAAATCGATTGAAAACGCGATTGCTGCGGTTTGTGCAACCGGCGGTTCCACCAATGCGGTTTTGCATCTCCTTGCGGTCGCGCACGAACGAGGCGTCGACATCTCCATCGATGATTTTGACCGCATCAGCCGTAAAACCCCCCTGATTGGTGATTTAAAACCGGGCGGCCGATTCGTTGCAAACGATCTTTACCGAGCCGGCGGAATTTGTCTTCTACTGAAACGCCTCGCGGATGCGAAGCTGCTTCATCTTGATCCACTTACCGTAACGACAAGAAAAATTGGCGACGAAATCGTGCGAGCGAAAGAAACACCGAACCAAGAGGTAGTTCGGCCGCTTAAGAATCCGCTCAACCTATCGGGCGGCCTCGTCATCCTGAAAGGAAATTTGGCACCGGAAGGATGTGTTTTAAAAATTGCCGGCGAGAAGCGCCTGACTCATACAGGAGCCGCACGCGTTTTTGATTGCGAAGAGGATGCATTTAATGCCGTCAAAAATCAGAAAATTAAACCGGGCGATGTGGTCGTCATCAGATACGAAGGACCAAAAGGGGGTCCTGGAATGCGAGAGATGCTCGGTGTCACCGCAGCAATCGTCGGTGAGGGCCTTGGCGACTCCGTTGCGCTCGTGACCGACGGTCGTTTTTCCGGCGCTACGCACGGTTTAATGGCCGGCCACGTGGCGCCAGAAGCCGTAGATCGCGGACCGATTGCTATTCTCCGAGACGGAGACCAAATCACATTTGATCTCCCGAATCGTAAGCTCGATGCAGCGCTCTCGCGAAAAGAAATCGCGGATCGTTTCAAAACTTGGAAGCCTCCCAAACCGCGCTACACAAGCGGCGTGATGGCAAAATACGCCCGGCTGGTGTCGTCCGCATCGAAAGGAGCGATAACGTCATAAAGAAATAACCAAATCCCAATGACGAATGAAATTTCAACGAACAATAAACGAAAGAACAAATACGACCTTGATGAGAGAATTGATTACGCCCCAGTTCATGCAGTAATCTTAATATGACATTGCGAGCGTCCGTAGGGCGTCAAGCAATTGCAACAACGTCGTCATTGAGATTTGGTTATTTTAATTTATGAACTTTGATGCGGTCATTTTTGATATCGATAACGTTCTTGTCGACACGCGCGCCTCGTACACCGACTGCATTCGGAAAACGGTAGAAACTTATCTCGCGGCGGTACTGGGTTTCCAGCCCTCTCGTACTCCACTCCTGACGCGCCAAGATGTTGAACAATTCAAATCGCTCGGCGGCTTTAACGACGACTGGGACACTTGCTACGGCTTCTTGCTTTACTTCCTTTCTTTGAAACCCAAGCGCCGCAGGCTGAATGAACTTCGGAAGCAGAAAAACATTCCTGAGCTTGTGCGAATCGCGCGGTCAGGGCCGCTCGGTGTGGCAGGAATCGAAAAAAAGTCAGGGAAGCATACGGTCGTATCGATGGAAAAAATTGCGGACATGTTTCAAAGATTTTATCTCGGCGATTTCGTATGGAACGAAAAGATGCTGATCCCGATTTCATCCTTAAAGAGGCTGAAGCGCGAAGGCCTGAAAGTAGGAGTTTTGACAGGGCGCAACGGCGAAGAGGCGCACTTTGCGCTCCGCAGATTTCGGATCGATTCGCTCATCGATGCGCTCACCACACAAGATGACACACCGAAAACGAAAAAGAAACCAAATCCCTACGGGCTTTTAAAAATTGCCGCGCGGCTCGGCAGAAGTCTGCGTTACCTGTACGTAGGAGACTTGCCTGATGACATGCTTGCAACAAGAGGGGCAAAGAAAAAAGTCAAAATCTTTTCCTGCGGATTTTTGGCCGCATCGGCTTCGCCATGTGAAATGAAGCGGAGGTTAAAGAAAGCAGGTGCCGATTTTGTTTGTTCGGCGCCGGCTGAATTGATGCAAATCATTCTGCCAAAATCCCATTCAGCTTGATTCTCATCCGCCTGACACCCCACGCTATGGCTGTTTTGTGACCACCCAGGTCGTCCGGGATAAAAAGATCGATGTGTCGCCCCGTAATTTTCCCGCCGCGGTCTTCCACACGAAAATCGCGCCGCCCGCGAAGCGCCGTGAAAACAGCAAGCCAGTCTTGAGGCAGATGAGGCATCAGTTCTAACTTGGATCCAAAAGATACTCCTGGATCGCTAGCGGCGCCGCCCCAATAAACCGGCCTCCCGCTGGCGAATTTGCCGTCCCGATGCTTTTCGACGTTAATACATATTGGGCAATTGCAATAGGCCGTCACGAGATACAAATGCCGGCCCCAAAAATACTGATAGCTCCCCCACGCGAGCAAAATGAGAAAAGAATAAAGGAAGATCCTGCGTTTCAGCCCCCGCACCTTAAGCTACCCCTCTTTCAGAGGGGAGGCGAAGAGGAGGATCACTTCCTTGCCGATGCATTTCATACAATGACGATTGCGCGCGAAGGTGCTTCACCACCTCGACCACCTTTTGAATCGTGTAATCCACCTCTTCTTCGGTATTGAACCGCCCCAATCCGAAACGTACAGAGGTATGTACAAAAGCCTCACTAACACCTAGCGCTTTTAAGACGTAGGACGGCTCAGCCGCGGCCGAAGTGCAAGCGGAGCCGCTCGAAACCGCAATTTCCTCGGTGATGCCCTTCAGAAGTGACTCGCCTTCGACAAAGGCAAAGCTTATGTTCAAATTGCCCGGAAGCCGCTCCTCCAGGCTGCCGTTGACATAAACTTCGTCGAGTTTCTCCGAGATTCCTTTCCGAAGCCGCCCGCGCAGTCTGAGGAGCCGCTTTGATTCTTCCTCCATCACTTGCGCTGAAACCTCAGCTGCTTTTCCGAAACCGACGATCGCCGGAACATTGAGCGTGCCAGATCTCAGCCCGTGCTCGTGGCCTCCGCCGTGGATCAGCGGAGAAATCCTCACTCTGGGCTTTCGGCTCCTGACATACAAAGCGCCGATCCCTTTCGGTCCGTACATCTTGTGCGCTGAAATGCTCACGAGATGCATATTCATCATGCCTACATCGACTGGAATTTTTCCGACTGCTTGCACAGCATCACAATGAAAGAAGGCGCCCCGTTCCTTGGCGATTCTCCCGATTTCACTGACAGGCTGGAGGACACCAATTTCATTATTCGCATACATCACCGTAATGAGGATCGTTTTCTTCGTCAGCGCCCCTTCAAGATCCCGCAAACGAATCAGGCCATTTTTGTCCACCGGCAAATAGGTGACTTGAAATCCCTGCGTTTCAAGATATTTGCACGTGTCGAGTACCGCTCGATGCTCGATCGCGGTCGTAATGATGTGACTGCCCCTTTCACGATACATTTTGGAAATGCCGAGGATCGCAAGATTGTTCGACTCAGTCGCCCCGCTTGTAAAAATGATCTCGGCCGGATCTTCTGCGCCGATCAGGCGGGCAATTTTCCGACGCGCGTCTTCAACGGCTTCCTGTGCTCGCCAGCCAAAGGAGTGGTGCCTGCTCGCCGCATTGCCAAACTCATTTTTTAAGTAAGGCAGCATTGCCTCAAGAACCGCGGGATCTACCGGCGTTGTCGATTGATGGTCCATGTAAATGGGAAGTTTCATGGCTGCGAGCCTTGCCGAAAATCTGTCGGCAGAGAGTACGGAAAACAGAGAACAGAAGTCAGAGGACAGAGAAAGAGCGTAGAGGGGAAGAATAGGGGGAGGAAAAAATAAGACCCTTTTTTCTACGAACTGCCATGTCGCTGACATGTTTTTTCTGTTCTCTGTACTCTGTTCTCCGTACTCTGTTTTTTCTCAAAAGCGCCCCTTCAAGACATTTTCAATGGCTTCTGGGAGTTTTTTTTCAACCTCCGACTTGTGAAGAACCATTTTGCACCCAGCATGCTCCAAGCGATATCTCGCCCCTTCTTCCCTTGAGGCAAGAAAAGCGACTATTGGAAAGTCGGGTTGAAGGTTCGCAATCTCGGCGATGTGCTTAAACAGCCATTCCGTATTCAGGCCTGAAAGATCGGCGATCATCATCATCGGCCGGAGCGTTTTCACAGACTGCAGCAGCTGCTCGCCCTGTGCCGCAAAGTGAAAGTCGAGCTGTTTTTCCTGCGCGATCTCTTCGATCAAAGTGCGCAGGTCGGGATCTTCTACAAATACCAATAACCAAGGCCTATTCATAGCGTTTGAGCCAACAAAACCTAGTCCCCCACCACTTTAAGGAATGTCCCTTGGGACAAACCTTAAAGTGGTGGGGGACTAGAACAAACTGGTTGGAAAGGAAACGCCTTTTTTTACAGTTTCTGGTTCCTTCCAGTTTACTGGAATTTCATATTTCTTCCAATCACGATTCGAAATGAAGAACACGCGGTTTTCAGAGCAACCGAAATCGTAAATTTCTCTCGTCAGTTTCACGTCGTTTAAGCAGTACCGCTTTAGCTCCTCCATGCGCCCCCCACGAAAAAGTTCAATCGCCTCTATTCCGTGCCCTGTTTTCGGAGCGCCCAGCGTCGCCTGGGCAACACTATGAAGGCTGACACGATGGCCTCTCACTTTTTCGATTTCGAGCATCAAATCCAAAACGGGAAGGCCATCAACAGATAAGAAAAGATAAGGTGCTAAAACCGGAAAGTCAAAGCGCCGAATATTAAAACCAACGACCAGTTCCGCCGATTTCAACCGGCCTTCAAGATCTGGTATCTCGGCCTCCTCATAAGCCCTGTATTCACCGGTTAAATCGTCATAAACCCCGACGACGGAAACCCCTAGCTTATGGAGGTTGTTCCGGCCAACTTCTTCGAACGTTCTTTTCGTCTCTAAATCCAGGACCAGATAATTGAGCCGTCGGGGAGTTTTTTCAGATAAAGACGGCTCATCCTGAGGCCCGAAGGGCCGAAAGGATCTCATTGATGAGATCCCTCGCTTCGCTCGGGATGAGGGGTCGGGAAAACACCCCGACCCCTCAGATAATTCTTAGGCATCGCGCAAGACAGTAGAAGATAAGGCGTAACGTGTCAAGTGGTATGTACCAGATCTCTTTCCTATTGCGGTTTTTCGCATCACAATTATAATGGCACCTACACACAGGAGGGGCATCATGACGGAATCCAAGAAATGGGCACTCATTTTAGGAGCTTCGAGCGGCTTTGGGCGGGCTACGTCGATAGAGCTAGCGCGCACAGGATTTAACATTTTTGGCGTCCACCTCGACCGAAGAGCTACCCTCCCAAATGTGGAGCAGATCGTAAACGAGATCAAGAACGCAGGCCGTGAAGCGATCTTTTTTAATGTCAACGCCTCAGACGAAGCCAAAATAGACGAGGTGGTAAGCGCGGTCGAGAAGAAATTCGAGGAACAGCCCGGGCAAATTGCTGTCTTGCTTCATTCGCTGGCATTCGGGACGCTCAAACCGTTCATCGCTGATGAGCCGACCCAAGCGATTACAAAGGCCCAGATGGATATGACGGTCGACGTCATGGCCCACAGCCTTGTTTATTGGGTCCAACGTCTTGTACGGAAAAAAATGTTGACCGCTGGAAGTAGAATTTACGCGATGACGAGCGCTGGCAGCAGCCGAGTCTGGAAAACCTATGGAGCTGTCTCCGCTGCCAAGGCTTCGCTAGAATCTCACATCCGCCAGCTTGCCTTAGAACTCGCCCCGATTGGCATTACGGCCAATGCCATTATGGCAGGCGTGACGGATACACCTGCCCTCCGGAAAATTCCCGGAAATGAATATATGATTGAGGCCGCGAGTAAGAAAAACCCAAGCGGTCGTACCACAACACCTCAAGATGTCGCCCAAGCGATTGCGGCACTCTCAAATGGCCGCACGGCTTGGATGACCGGGAATACGATCCGCGTAGACGGCGGCGAGAATATCGTCGAGTAAAAAAAAGAAACTGCCCCTTGCTTATTCTGATTCCCTCAATTTCAGTAAGGTTTTCGTAACCTCCGCAGGCGTCGTGACAGCAATTTCTTTCAGGGGGATGTGAGCGATGTAAATTGCGACCAGTTCTTCGCCGTGATCCAAATAGTCAACGCTGACGAGATCACCTTTCTTAAGATCGCTTAATTTTTTGATGTGTTTAAAACCGGCCGTCTCTGATACCTTAAACTTTTTCTCCGTGACTTCTTCCGTAGCAGGGTGCTTGAACTCCACATAGAGTATTCGCTCCGCTTCTTCCACTTTCGTCACACGGCCGTCCAGCTTGTAAATCATCTCCGCAGCGCTGAAATTGCTCGGCAGAAAAACGAACATGCACACGAAACATAGCAACACGCCTTTACAAAAGCCGCCGTCATTGCGAGGAGGCGCGCAGCGCCGACGAAGCAATCTCACAACTTCGAGATTGCTTCGGCATCGCTTGGATTGCTGCCTCGCAATGACGGTTCTTGCTTGCATCACGCTCCAATCTCATCTTTTGTAAATAATGGGCTTAACTGGTACGATGCAAGCGCTTCCCTGCCGCCTTCATTGCGGTCAATCAAACAAATAATCTGACCGACTTTGGCACCTGTTTGTTCCACCACTTCAATCGCGCTTCGAATCGATTTGCCTGTTGTCATCACGTCCTCAACGATGAGCACCGTCATGCCCGGCTTTAGTTCCGCGCCCTCGACTTGTTTTTGCAGGCCGTATGGTTTTTGTACGCTGCGGATGAGAAACGCCGGAAGTTTGATTTTCCGGTCGAGGAAGGCAAAAATAGAAACTGCTGTCGCAATCGGATCCGCGCCGAGACTCGGCCCGCCCACCGCGTCAAAATCGGCCGGCTTGATCATTTCTAAAATCGCGCGCGCAAAGAGTGTGATTCCTTGAGGATGAAGCGTGATCTTGCGCCCGTCAAAATATTGGTCGCTCATCTTCCCAGAAGAAAGTTTGATCGGCTCCGGAAGTTTGATGTGCGCGTGCTTTTTGATTAACGGGAGCAGCTCGGCTTTCAGGTCTTCTAATTTTGGCATTGGAAATAACCCAAGTCTTTGAATTATAATGGGCTGTATGACGAAGGTCAACGTCGGCCGGTTCCGCAAGCGCCTCCTTTCGTGGTTCTCGAAGCATAAGCGCCTCCTCCCGTGGCGAGTTGACGGAAATCCTTACCGTATCCTCGTCGTGGAAGTCATGCTCCAGCAAACCCAAATTAAAACCGTTATTCCCTATTACCAGCGTTGGATTAAAGCGTTCCCAAATATCAAAGCGCTCGCACGTGCACCGATTGACCGTGTTCTCAAACTTTGGGAAGGCTTGGGCTATTACGCACGCGCTCGGAATTTGCATCACGCGGCGAAAATAATCGTCCGCAGCTTTGGCGGAAAAATCCCAAATACGCCGGAGCTCCTCGAGCGTCTTCCGGGCATCGGCAAATACACGGCAGGTGCGGTTGCAAGTATCGCGTTCCAGAAACCGGTTCCCCTCGTAGACGGCAACGTTGCTCGCGTCCTCTCACGCATTTTTTACCTCCGAAGGGATATCGCAAAGCCCCAAACGCAGAAGACGCTCTATGAACTCGCCAAAGCACTTGTGCCCCAAAAAGACCCGGGCACATTTAACCAGGCACTTATGGAATTGGGTTCGCTTGTCTGCCTGCCGGAAATGCCAAAATGTACGATCTGTCCTGTGCGCAAGCTCTGTAGAGGATACAAAGAAGGAAATCCTTCGCGGTTACCTCTCAAATCAAAAGCTGCGAAGGTCAAGAAGATCCGTATGGTCGTCGGCCTTCTTGATCAAAACGGTCAACTTCTCATCCGCAAACGGCCTGACCGCGGCATCTGGGGCGGCCTTTGGGAAATTCCCGGCAGCGTTTGCGCGAATGGCCAAACGGTCGAGCGAGCACTTGCCCAGGAATTCCAGGAAGCACTCGGAATCACTGTGCGGATTAAAAAGAAATTGCCGGCGATCGAACATCGTTTCACGCACCGCCTCGCTCAAATTTACCCTTTCCAAGTCGAACTAAAGGGGAGCGGGCTACACAAATTTAAAACGCGGTCCATCCGCTGGGCCGACAGAGACGAAATACGCAAATTTTCTTTTCCTGTGCCACATCGCAGGATATTGCACCAACAATGCGAGTAACCCGCCAAATTTCCGAACAATGCCTCGCGGCGAGGAAGAATTGTGTGTTGTTCGACCATCCGAACCGCGGCGTGATTGAAGTTTCGGGTCGGGATCGCGTTCAGTTCCTGCACAATATCCTCTCAAGCGACGTGAAAAGCCTTCAGCCCGGCAAAGGAAATCCATCTTGCTTCCTGACTGCCCAAGCCAAAATCATTGCCAGTATGAATGTACTCTGTTTCGACGAACACCTGTGGCTTGCAATGGATTATGTCCTCAAGGACAAAGTCCTCGAACACTTGGCCCAACTGATTTTTACCGAAGAAGTTATATTAACGGACCGTTCGGATACATTAAAGTTAATTTCGGTCCACGGACCGAGAGCAAAAGATTTGTTGGGAGATCTGTTCGCGGCACAGGCCGCGCAAGATGTGACGGCAGAATTATTGGATCACAAGAGCATCGCGATTGGCCCTGTTACGGCGGTCGTGATCCGAATCAATATAATTGCTGAAATTGGATACGCATTTTTAATTCCAAAAAATCAGGCGGGGAAAGTCCGGGAGGAAATTGAGTCAAAAGGAGTGCCCTTCGGATTAGCCACGATTCAAGCAGAAGCGTTGGAAACCCTTCGCATTGAAGCGGGAATCCCGCGCTACGGAATTGACTTTGATGAGTCCCATATTCCGCTGGAAGCACGGCTCAACCAAACCGTGAGTTTCACAAAGGGCTGCTTTCCTGGGCAAGAAATCCTGGCGCGGCTCGATTCCAGGGGAGGGGTAAGTAAGAAATTGGTCGGTTTGGTGATCGACGGTGAAACGATCCCGCAAAAAAACGACCGAATTTTAACGGAAGGCCAAGAGGCAGGCACCGTTACAAGCGGCGCATTTTCGCCGGCGCTTCAAAAAGTGATCGCGCTTGGTTACGTCAAAAAAGGGTTTTGGGATGTCGGTTGTGAAGTTGCAATCCAGACGCAGGAGAAAACCGTCGCCGCCAAAGTGGAATCCCTACCTTTTGCAAGCCGCAAATCTTAGGCCGCAGCTTGAATTTGGACTTCAGCCCGGTAAAGATTGAGGATGAGATTGAGCACAGTAGGAGTGCCGGAAATCTGCCATAGGTTGCGCGCTACTTGCTTAATCGCGCCTTCGCTCAATTCATAAAGCAAGGCCACGGCTTCCGCGTTCCTAAGATTCACCAACACCTTAACCAGAAAATCACCGACTGCTCGCTGGAGTTCCTGATCGCGAACAATCCCTGGCTCCGAAAGATCAAGCTCGATCACCTGAAGAGCCTCTTGCCATCTTTGAGCAGTTGTTTCACTCAAGCGATTTCCTATTTCGCCTGCTGGAACCAAGATCGCCAGATGATTCATAAATTGATCGATTGACATCCGAGTTGCTCCAGGCACCGACTCGAGCCAGTGATTGAGCCAAAGGCCATGTTTGGATTGGACGTGCGCCGCAACGAGATCAACAGCGCCTTCAAAAGTTGAAAGCTCAATACCTTTGTCTTGATCGACAAAGAAAATTCTATCGAACTCATCCGCACTTATTCCCAAACTCAAGGCAAAGTTCTTAACATTAACTCCATAAACGGCCGCTGCCGTGCGATCATTCGCCCGGATCCTTCCAACAAGCGACAGCAGTGCCGCGCGGCTTGCGTGCGATTGATTCACCGTATCCACAGGGAGGACCAAAAAGAGCGGCGCTTGTGGTGCGGTACCATCAAGAGCCATAAAAAGCCGCTTTTCTCCTTCGCTCAATTGAGCAATATTTTGAATATCGGTTGGGGTAATTGGTCCAGCCAATCCGGTTTCTCTACTGGCACGCTCCACACCTTCGAGCGTCAATACGCCGCCGCTTCGGAGTTGGTCAACAACCCCTTTCGTTGCCAGTGCCGTTAGCGAAAAAAGGCGTTCCAACAACCTCGCTTCCACCTCCGGCACAACGGGCACATTAGGAGATACAAATGTACCGACCGGGAAGTTTTCAGAAGTGGAAAGCTCCGCTGGTGTAAGTTGACTCCGTTGTGCTGTAGGGACTCCTCGATCAACACGTAAAGTTTCACGGCTCAGGGCGGTTAAGGCGTCGCGGCGGATGGGCTCGGGCATTGGCGGTTCAGTAATTCCAATGTTTCTCAGCTCTGCGGGCGAGATCTTTCTCTCGCGAACGGTCCGCACCGTAAACCGAAGATCGCTTCTGTCAAACCTGCTTTCAACTTCGTGTAGGATCGGTTCGCCCTTTGCATTAAAGAAACGCGCTTCGGCTCTCACCCGGACTGCATAATCGTTTCTCTCAACTTTTCTAGGTTCGTACCAAACACGCGACCGTTGTACCAGCGATCGAAATCTTTCTCTGCTCCTATTCGTTATTTCAACTTCGGGAACGCCGGTAGGAGCTAAGTGAGCTTGAAGCAAATCCGCTGCACCAAAGATGTTTGAAAGCACATCTTCTCGTCCAGGGATGCCAAGATCTGCTACTTCCACCGCAAAGGTGCCGGCAAACACAGTACCGGCGACGCTGTCTTCATCCAGCATCACTTTCACATAATTTTCGCTTCCCTCTGTAATATCTACGCCCGGACTCACCACCACATAGGAAACTTCCTGCCTTCGAAATTCATCCACGAGCGGATCCTTATGAAACCCGCCGGTAATGACAACGGTCTTATTCTCGCCAAGCGCATTCATTTTCGCGAGAATCTTTTCGATAAAAAATTCGTCTCGTTTCAAGACAAGCCGATAAAAGTCCTCGAGCTCACTCATATAGGCATCCAATTGCTCAACGGCTCCGAGCGGCGTATAAGCAGTGCTTTGCTCTTCCGCAAGCCCGGCCAAACGCGTTTGGATCCAAGAAGGTTTCATCTTGTCACGATCCTGCACATAGATCGCAAGTTTCTCGCGGCTCATTTCGAGACGGAAAAATTGTTCGAGAAGACTGACAAAGGAAATGATTTCAAGAATCGCCTGCTCGTCCTCGGTTTTGAAAAGCGCTTTCTCGAGATCCGCTTCGTAACGTTTGAGCTCGGGGAAAACACCGCGGTGATCAATTTCATCCTGATAAATGAGAGACTCGGCAAAGAGTCGAATTTGAGGATAGCCGACAAAATCGATTCCGGCTTGATCCGCAAGTTTGGTGAGCTCGACGAAATATGCTCTCGGCCGCACTCCTTTTTCCCGCGCCTCAAGGCGTCCAAGGAGTTCCTGTGCGGCTTCTGCTTGAGGAAGCTTTTTGGAAAATTCGCTTCTGAGCCTTTTTCCTTCCTTCTCTAGTTCCGTTCGGTCCAGCCTCTCTTCAAGCTCGTGAATCCGTAAGATTCGAACGAGATTTGGATAACGGATCATTTCTTTTAAATCCCTGAGCTTAGTGAGTCCGCTTCTCTCGGCCACTTGATTTAAATACACCAGATAATCGAGTAGGCCGATTTCGTCACGCGAAAACGACTCTTTTTTCCTCGTAAAGTCGAGCGCTCCGGGTGTAAGCAATGTCCGGCCAATCCGATTCACCATACGATGCGCATTGGAAAAGTAAGCATTGACCTCTTCACGGTGCGCGTAAATCGCCTTAAAAATCTTCAAGTTTTCGGTGTAAAGACCGAAGTCTTCAATCCCGTAAAGCTCTACAGGCCGGTCCGTTTCAATGGCAAACGCGTGGGCGCCGGTGATCCTTCCCTCACGTAACAACAAATCAGCCAATTTCAAATTCGCTTCCTCCAAATAGGAAGGTTTCAGAATTTCCGGATCTACTTTGGCCACTGCGCCTTCTATTTGGATGAGTGAGAATTGGTGTTTCCCAACTAAATGATCGAGGATATTTTTGATGTTCAGCTGCGCTTTGTAGTTGGCGTGGACATTTTGGATGTGAACGATTAAAGGCGCGTCCGGGGCGCCTTGGTAGACTTCTTCAATATTGCCGTATTCCGCGGGGACGGTAATCAAATAGGGATTGAAATCCGGACGAACAAGAGGGGTTCCGGGTCGTACGAGCTCTTTTTGGATCTGCGCGAGATTTGACTCTCCGCTGACGCCTGCTACAGTCTCAGCAGCCGGAGAAGTCCGCTGCGGATAAACATTTAGCCCGCTCGTAAAGAAAAAGGAAACCGTGATAAGGGCTGCTCGCTGAATTAATACTGATGTCAATCTATGGTAACCTCCTTTTCAATCATTGGGACAAAAACTCATCGAAGGTTTATAAACTTTTTTAAAAATTTAAAGTCGAGAGAGTAAAAAAAATACCTCTTTCGAGGACAAACAAATTCTAGCACAATCAAAGGCTCTTTTCAAGTCTGTTTAGCAAGATGGGGGGAATAATGACGTAAGATATTGTAAATAAATAAGTTATATCATATTCCTTGTCGATAAAGAGGCATCGTAACAAAAGTAGGTTTTAAAAGGGCGTCGCTCGTGGGTAATTTGAGAAGGAAGGAAAGCACCTCCCGGTTCAGGTCGATAATGACCTTGGAAAGTAAAAAACCAAGGAGGTGCTCCCTTGTTTCCAACTTACTTATCGACCGAACGATGTCAACTGTTAAATCGAAATGACCTTGATCGTTTAAAAAACGACGCGGCTGCGATTGCCACCTACTTCCATTTCCCCGATCAACATGGCATCCTTCAAGAAATCACGGAGCGCTACCACATTCCCCGCTCGACACTGATGCGCCGAATCGACGGGGCGCTTGACTCGCTCTGTGGCAATCATCAGTACTTCAAGGATCAGATTCAAGCCCTTCAAGCTGAAAAGAAAGCCCTTGAGGAACAGCTCAGAGTGCAAGCACGTGAGATTGAAACCTTAAAGTCCGGACGCCTCCAGGCTCAGGAACAAATGGAACAAAGGAAGATCCGGCTCATCCTCTTGGCCTCGGTTTTAAACAACACACTTCGGGACAATGCTGCGCTTGTTCGGTGTGCTTTTGGGGAATCGATTTCTCATACGGAGGTGGCTCGCATCCTGAGTGTGTTTGAATCGAGAGCAAAACAACTGATGGATGAGTACTTCAGAGTTGGGATTGACACTGGGTGCCTCGATGAAATCTTCTTTCATGGGGACCCCGTGCTGGTGATTGTAGAAGCTTTAAGCCACGCGATCGTAGCGATCGAAAAACGCGCCTCACGGGGAGAAGCAGATTGGAAAGAACTGATTGAGACACTTCCTTATTTAAACTCAAGCGTCAATGACAAAGGAGCCGGAATTCTTTCAGCTTTAGAGGCCAGAGGGACCCCTTATCAGGTGGATCTTTATCACCTCATCCAAGAGGGCAACCGGGTCTTGGAGAAGCTGGAACAAAAAGCTTATCACTTGATTGCCCAAGAAGAGCGCTTTAAAAAGCAACTGGCACACGTCAAACGCGTGAACGGCAGGTGGGGACCCAATATCCATGTTGCCCAAAAGATCACAAAGGCCCAACGCGAATTTGAGGAAGTAGCCGAGATGCACGAGACGGTGGAATGGCTGCTTCAGGAAATGAGTCAAGCCTTCTCATGGGTAAGAGCAAGCGGGAGGCTGAATACGCCCCAGGAGCTCTTAAAAGATCTGGATGTACTCGCTGAATGGATTGAAGAGTTAGAACCCCCTCGTGACAAGAAGTGGGTCCGTTATTTCGATACCCCCAGTGCGGCTACCTTTCTTAGCCGCCTTCATGAGAAGCTTAAGGCGATTGATACCACCAATCCCTTTGGTCTTTCTCATGAGCTTCTCATAGAACACGTAGGGCACATCTGGCTTGCTTCAGAAAACAAGATCCAAACACGGCCACTTCATCTTGAACTCAGGGGAATTTTGCTTGAAGCGATGCTTAAACCATGGGAGGGATATGACATGATGAAAACGAAGATCACAGAAGCGTTTCAAACGACACACCGATCGTCTTCAGCAGTGGAGAATGTCAATTCAAGACTCAGGCTCTACAACCATGTGAAAAAGCATGTGGGTGATACTTTTCTTAGGTTGGTTGCGCTTTACCACAACATGACACCTTTTAAAGATGGGGCGAAACGAGAGGGTAAATCACCGGCTCAACTGCTAGGTTTAAAGCTACCGACGTTTGACTTCTTTGAGTTGCTTGGGCTTAGCCCCATCAATTGAGGCCTTCATAAAGATAAGGAGAGTGGCATTGTGTCATCACGCTCACATGAGCCGTTTGTCTAACCGTGAAATTACCCATGCATACCACTCTTTAAAACCTACTTTTGTTACGATGCCGATAAAGACAGACACGATTTTTGCCTGCGCGCTTGGCTTCGTACAATGCGTAGTCGGCGGCTTGAATCAGGCTTTTTGCTGCCGAAAGGC
>MHFT01000024.1:0-12101 GCA_001804315.1 Omnitrophica bacterium RIFCSPLOWO2_12_FULL_50_11 | reverse complement strand
AACTCTTCCCCTCCGTAACGCGCTGCTAAATCGTCTGCTCGAGTATTCTCTACTATTGAGAAACCTACATTCTTGAGCACATCGTCCCCAGACTGATGTCCATAGGTATCGTTAATGCTTTTGAAATTGTCGATGTCGAGCATTAAAAGCGAAAGCTCATAATGGGGATCTGTCCTGCGTTCTCCCTCTTTCGATCTGGCAAGCCGATCGAGTTCGGCCTCGATGCGGGCCTCAAGCGCGCGGCGGTTGTAAAGCCCCGTTAAGGGATCCGTAATGACCTTTGCTCTCAGCTGAATATTCTCCATCCACGTGAAAAAGTACCGCGCGAACCCAATCGACACAAAAACGACCCATCCCGCGAGAGGCGGTGTAAAAAAATCTCCTAAATAGTTGGCCAGGAAGGCCGTGAAGAATATGATTGCAAGTCCTGCTGTCGCAGCCGCTAATATGGCGAAACCCCTCAAGACATCGCGCCGCAGACTCAAATAAGAAGCGAGAAAGGCAAAAATAAAGAGGACGAGACCGTCGACCGAAGCCGGGATTTTCATTAGAAAATCCTTGGTCAGGAGATTCACAAAGAAATTGACGTTGACGATCACACCCGGCATAGGCCCCAGGGGGGTGTAAAAAAAGTCGTCGAGCGAGTCGCGAAGCGTCCGGGACGTCGCTCCAATAACAACGATTTTTCCTCTGAGCCGGTTTCCGAAATCCTGTGTTTCAAGGGCTTTCCAAAACGGTATCTGATTGAGATCCCTTGCGCGGAAACGATAGTTGATTTTCGCCCTGCCCATTTCAAATGCCGGAACCAATTGTAAGTCGCCGGCATATATCCCGTCTTCGTTGTAGGCCAACTGGTTTCGATCAAAACCACCCAACCCGCCTGCCAGTTCAACTTCCCACGGCCAACCAACCACCTTGCCTGCTTGATCCTGGTACGCAAGCTTGACACTGCGAACGTAGAGATCGGAATCAAGAACTTTGTTCACGAAACCGGACGCCAAAGCCGCTGTCCGCAGCTGGCGCGTCGAAACCACATAATTTCCGTCATCGTCCGCAAAAGAAGAAAGGACAACGTTCCCTGCCTCACGCAAGGCCTGCGCTAAAGAAAAATCTCCGCTCGGTTCTCCCTCACCAGAAAAAACGAAATCAAACCCCACCAAACGCGGCTCACCTGTCAGAATGCGCTCAAGAAAGTCGGCGTAGAGCTTGCGGTCGAAAGGCCAGGTTTGACCGAGCCGCTCGATCGACTCATCATCTACGGTAACGACAACGATCTCCTCTAAAACCTGCGGATGTTGTGGAAGGAGGCTTCTAGCCTGAAAGAACAAATCCTGGGTTTTAAGCTTGGGAACTTCAAAGATGGAAAACGGACGAAAAATGGCAAGATAAACTATTGCGGCAGAAACACTTACGATCCCAGCCCTGAAGAAAGCGGTCCGCTTCTCGTGTTTCATTAGAACTTGGAATACTGCCTCAGGATAACGGTTTGATCACCTGTTTTTATTAATCCGGCTGGACAACCGTAATTGGTTAACGCTCCCGAGCTTTGCGAATGCGATCGTAAACGACAGATACGATTCGCTCATCAAACCCCAAATACTCAGCCAACCGGATCTTTTCCCCTGGATGTTTAGCTTGAGCTTCGGAAACGATCTTTGGAACGTCCTCGACGACGTGCCTTCCAGTTTGGACAAAATAAGGAACAAGGACCACTTCTTCTGCCCCCTGGCTCAGAACCAGCTCGATTGATTCTGGAATGTTGGGTGATCGAATCTCTAGAAAGGCTATTTCAACAACTGTATCCGGCTCTTTTTTGCGGAGCGAATAGACGACGCGGCCGATCGCATCATCCGCTTTGGTCAAATGGCTACCGTGGCCGATGAGGACAACCGCACGTTTCATGGGGGGAGATCACGCGAGCGCCGGAGAAACGTCACGAACCTATTCGGCCAGCGCCGTACTCAAATACCGCTCTGCGGCGCTTGGAATAATGGTCACGATCAGCTTGCCCTTGTTTTCACGTCTTCGCGCCACGTCAAGTGCCGCGTGGACCGCTGCACCGGATGAAATGCCGACCGGAATACCTTCTTCTTTTGCCACCCGACGCGCCATTTTGATGGCATCGTCACTGGACACTTGAATGATCTCATCAATAATCTTCGTATTCAAGATATCGGGGATAAATCCAGCTCCAATGCCTTGGATTTTGTGCAAACCAGGCTTCGCGCCCGAAAGGACCGCAGATTCCGTCGGTTCCACCGCGATTGCCCGAAACGACGGCTTTCTAGGCTTAATCACCTCAGCGACACCTGTAATCGTGCCGCCGGTGCCGACTCCGGAAATCAAGATGTCCACTTTTCCGTCCGTATCACGCCAAATTTCCTCAGCAGTAGTTTTCCTGTGAATTTCAGGATTGGCAGGATTTTTAAACTGCTGCGGCATAAACGAATTTTTATGCTCTCTAACCAACTCCTCGGCGCGCCTCACAGCTCCTTTCATTCCTTCGGGGCCAGGGGTGAGAACCAGCTCAGCGCCGAGCATTTTGAGAAGAATCCGCCGCTCCATACTCATTGTCTCTGGCATTGTAAGAATCAACCGATACCCTCTCGCGGCACAAACGAAGGCGAGCGCAATACCGGTATTACCGCTTGTCGGTTCAATCACAACCGTGTCCGCATGGACGAGTCCCTTCCTTTCCGCATCTTCAATCATACTGACCCCAATCCGGTCCTTCACGCTAAACAAGGGGTTCAAGAACTCAAGTTTTCCCACTACCGTGGCGTCGATTCCTTGCGTAATGCGATTGAATCGAACGAGGGGCGTATTTCCAATCAGCTTTGTAATATCACTGTAGATCTTCATTCCAACTCCTTATCGGATTCTATCCATCTAACAAGCGGCGTCAATCCAAATTCGTCAGATCAGCGATTCTTCTCCCAATAATCTTTAAAACCCATTTTGAAACGGCGCTGGTTCCAGAAGTGCTGTATTCAGACAACAACCAAGTTTCGATCTACCATTCCTGTGTAATCTCCCACTATCCCTTCACTTTTGTCGCAGATACGCCACGATTCTTTTAAACAGAGTGGACTCATAGCTATTTTGTTCATCTTAAGGCGGCGCCGGCAGATGCTTACGCACGGCCCTGCGAACCTTTCGGGCCAACCTGACTGCCTCCTCCGCCTCCTCACGTGCGAAGGATTCCCAATCACCTGGATAACGTGCTTCCACCGGATACCGATTTAGAGGTTCTATGTCCAAAAGGTCAACGCCGAAAGTTTCGGGTCCGCCTGCAAGATTGAGCAACACTACAAGGTCGTGTGTTTTTGGAAAGTCGACCGAGCGGAAAGCGAGGAATCCCTTGAGGTATTTCTCTGCACACTGCTGAGCATGAAAGCAAACCGTATCGAAGGGGCAACCTTTTGGCATGGTCAACATGTATTCGGCCGCCGTGAAGTCGTGTTCTGCTTTCTCCACCCATTGACGTACCTTGAGAAGGACTTCAGGCTGCCCGCTCATAAAGTACCTTTCCTTCATGAGCTGCAGGCCGGATAACCGTCCCAATCATATCCCGCTCTCGGGCAAACTGCTCTGGTGTCACAACGAGAAGGTCTAAAGGTATTTCCCGATCAGACAGAGAAAGATCGATCTCCGTGGCCTTCTGCCGCCGAGAGCCTCGCACGTGCATGACCACAAGCAAATCTACGTCGCTATCGGGGCCGGCTGCCCCCCGCGCATGGGAACCGAATAGAATGATTTTTTCCGGATGGAATCGCTCAACGATCCGCCGAACCATTTCATCGATCTTTTTCTGGATTAAAGGCTCGCTCATTTGCATCGACCCTTTTTTAAGATTTGAAGCCCTGTAGATTTTTCTTATTGTTAATTTAGCGTCCTATTCCAGTTTTTGAAGACATATTCCGTACCTCTGCCCTCAAAAGGAGCGATTCTTGTCCCAATAATCTTTAAACCGCTTCAGATGCTCCTCCATTACGGGTTTCTTGCGTGGGTCGCGCAAAATAAAAGCCGGGTGGTACAACACCATAAACTTAACGTCGGGAAAATCGGGGTGCTCAAAGAACTGGCCCACTTCCTTTTCCATCGAAAACTGACCTCTGTCCTTGATCACATGTTTAAGAGCAACGGCACCCAAGAGCAATATGACTTTCGGTTTGAGAAGCGCGATTTGTTTCTTTAAGAACGGGAGGCAGGCATCTACTTCTTCTTGTTTGGGTGAGCGGTTTTCCGGCGGGCGGCATTTGACGACATTGGCAATTAAGCTCTCGCGATTTGTGTCAAAGCCAAGACCCCTCATCATCTCATCAAGTAGTTGTCCCGCCCGCCCTACGAACGCCTTCGCTTGGATATCTTCATTTTCGCCGGGCGCTTCTCCAATCATCAGCACTTTTGCGTCCACACTGCCCCGGTCTACCACGATGTGACGGCGGGAACTGGACAGGGCGCAATTCGTGCAGTTGGATTCAGCAAGCGCCGTTTTGAATTCGGAATAAACTTTGGCGTCTAAAATCTTGTTTTGCGTGTCGTCAAAAAGGTCGAATTGCATTTAACACCTTCGTACACGAGCGCGTCTTTTACCGCAGTATGCGCTACATCTTACCGGTGTTTGGCTATTCCGTGCAACGGATTTTATGATAAGATTGCTTTATGAGAAGATCCATCGAGTGGCTGTCTCAATTACTCGTGTCGATCCTCATCTGGCTCTTTGTCGCGCTCATCACAACGATTGTAACAACTCTGATCATCCTTGTGCGGCCGTTTGACCCAAATCAAAAAATCGGCCACAAAATTGCAAATCTATGGGGGATGGCTATTGTTCGCGCAAACCCCCTGTGGCGTATCAAAATCACCGGCAGATCCCACATCAAGAAAAATAAGGGTTACGTCCTTGTTTCCAATCACAGAAGCCTTGCCGATATCGTGTGCCTCTTTTGTCTTGGGAAGGAATTCAAATGGATTGCGAAGGCGGGTCTCTTTAAAGTTCCTCTCCTCGGTTGGGCGATGTCGCTGCTCAATTATATCGCCCTCGCCCGTGGAAAACACGGAAGCATCAAAGATACCGTTCAGATCGCGCGCGCGTATCTGAAGAGTGACGTGTCGGTACTCTTTTTCCCGGAAGGGACTAGAAGCCGAAATAAGGAATTAGCGCCTTTTAAGAACGGGGCTTTCAAACTTGCGATTGAAACCCAAAAACCGATTATCCCCATTGTCATCTCCGGAACGGAACAAGCGCTCGAGAAAGGCAAAATCATGATGACCGCGCACTTTGAGGGGTTCGTAAAAGTCCTGCCGGAAATTGACACAAGCGGTTACCGCCCTGACCAATTTGAAGCGCTTAAAGAAAGAGTTTGGAATCTGATGAACGAGGAATTAGGGAAGAGGTAGTGTTTTAGAACTGTTAGGATTTCTTTTCGGCAATATAGCCTGCTACCGGCAGCTTAAACTTCTCCCCCTGAAAAGCCTTTACCATCAAGACGATCCACAAAACAACACCGAAAAGCAGTAAAAGCCCGCTCACGACAGCACCAATGACAGGCACAAATCCAACGATCCACCACGCAACAAAAATAGCACCGAAGACGACCATCGACTGGATCGCGTGAAAACGGACAAACTTGTTGCTCCTCTCGATTAAGAAAAAAATCAGACCGGTCACGAACCATAAAAGATAGCAAAGGAGCGCTGCTACATTCGGTTTTATTCCGGTGTCAGTATTCCCCAAGCCTTCCTGTTCGTTCTCTCCCATATACGTATCCCCCGTTTTGAGATGGATCCACAACTACTCTTTCTTTATCGCTTTTTTCTAAAGAAACTTTAATGGCAACAACACCGTCATTGCGAGGCAGCGTCCCAAAGCATCGCCGACTTGTCCGCCGGTAGTGTGGCGAAAGCAATCTACGTCCTGAGATTGCGGAGCCTGTCCAGAGCCCGCGAGATTACTTCGTCCACGTCTGGTATGCTTCCTCGTAATGACGGGCGAGGGATCTGCCTGGACCGCATCCTCGCAATGACGGTTGCCGGATGACTTCGCCCATTGCCCGGTCCGCCTCGCAATTCTACCCGGCTTTTGCCTTTTCTGCTGCTTCTAGTCTACCAATCATTGCCAACCTCTTCTTCGCTTCGTGCACGAGCTCAGGCGGATACTCAATCGTGCGAAGCTTGCGCTCTGCTTCCGCCCAGTTTCCCTCCTCCAACAACTGAACTGCGGTGTCAAACGCTGCCTGCACTTCCTTGAGTGACTCCGGGAGGTTCTGTTTTACGATCTCCTCCTTGAGACCCAGATCAATCAATACCGCCTTCCAACTCATCACCGCATCGGCCTTTGGAGCAGCCTCCGTGCGAACCGCGTTTTGAAGTTCAGGATCAATCTCACCCAAAGTTGGCGGCAACTGAATGAAAACTTCTTGCGGCTTGCTTTCAAATCGCCCAATCCGATTTTTCAGCTCTCTCACCGACTCCAGAGCACGACTCCAATCCCGAGAGGTCAGAAATCCGAAGAGCGCCTCGTAAGAAGCGAAAACGGCGTCCACCTCGCCTAGGGAACTCTGTCTTAAGAAATATTGATTGAGCACCGCTGCTTTCCCGATCACATCATTAATGAAAGGTCTCAGCATCACCAAAACAACCGCCCGATACAGTCGAGGATCATTTTGGTAAACCGGAAAAGAGAGGGACCGAATAAAGAAGTCGCGTGCGAGCTCATAATTTCCTGCTTGAAAAGCTTCGCCGCCGGGGAGGTAATTTTTTTCGAAGGTCTTCTTAAGGCTCCGCACGTAAACCCAACCCAGTGTAATTTTCCTTTTCTTCTGCTCCTGCTGCAAAAGAGAAGAAAAATCATCTTCCGTCCACATCTTGATCACGGGTTTGGCGGTCAATTGCTCTGGCCGCGAAACCCGTTTTTTTAATACCTCTTCTTCATCCTGAGTTAACGGACGCGGAGTCTCGATCTTGAAACCGCTTAACAATGAGGTGCGCTCCTCTTCACTTAACCGCAATTCGGCTCCTCGAGCGATTTCGGTTTTGGGTGCGCCTGGAATTTCTTGCGGCTTTGAGACAGCTTTTGACGCGATAAAGGCAGTGAAGTTCTGCTGCATTTTGTCCCCCACCTTGGCCGGGCCGAAGAAAAAGAACCACAAAATGCCGATGACCCCAGCAACCGCTATTAAGAAAAGAAGCTGTCGCAAAATCGGACGCCACTTCCAACGTCGGAGCGCCACCTCTTGTCCTGAAACAGGCGGGGAAACAGTGCCCGCAGGCGACGTCTCTTCCTTCTCATCGGCGAGCTCAACGAGTGACGTCGTCCAAAAACAATTTGGACAGCGACGGAAATCCTTCGCTTCGAGCTCAAAAGTATGGTTGCAATGCGAGCAACGATATTTGACGGATTTGAAATGATCCAGGTGAGGTGCCAACGGAAGCGCCTTCTATTGAGCTTTTCCCGATCGGATGATTTACTTTATTCTGTCCAAAATGTGCCCGACTTCCTGTGAAAAGGTGTCACCTTTTTCAAGGATTCCATCATACTCGATATTTTTGAGAAGAGAGCCGACTTTTTCAATGCCGTGACTCGTCATAAAGTAGACAGGAGTGCTGCAGAGAACATTCGCTGATTGGAGCACGGAAATGACTTGGCCTCCGTGAGCGCGTGGCATATTAAAATCAATGAAGAGAACGTCTGGCTGTTCTTTCATGAGCTGATCGATAATTTGGTAACCATTTGTCGCCAAAACGGTTTGAATTTGAAAACGTGAATGTGTTATCCTTAATTGCAAAACGTCAAGGAAATCTCGATCATCGTCAATGAAGCAAGCTCTTTTTTGATTGTTCATTGTCTTCAAAAAATGACTTTCCCCCTTCGGCAGGATCCAATTATTTCCAAGTATTAATCATAACATGCAACCTCCGGTCTTGAAAGATTCTTGTAAAACCGAACCTGAAAATAAACTGGAAACGTTGACTCGCTGAGCACCAAAATAAATCGTTAAAGAAACATCTGAATGGGTGTCTACCACTTGATGCAGTAATCCCCGACGTCATTGCGAGGATGCGTTCCAGGCAGATCCCTCGCCCGTCATTACGAGGAAGCATACCAGACGTGGACGAAGTAATCTCGCGGGCTCGGGACAGGCTCCGCAATCTCAGAACGTAGATTGCTTCCGCCACACTACCGGCGGACAAGTCGGCGATGCTTTGGGACGCTGCCTCGCAATGACGACTGCATGGAGTGGTACGCGCCCCATCTGAATTTACTCGTTGCCAAGATTCGTCTTTCCCGCTAAACTTACGACTAATGACAAACGGTTTTAAGTGGCCCGGCGGCCGAAATCCAGACGATCCTCCTCGAGACTTTCTCGAGCGACTTCTAACCGATCCTCGAATACTCCTTTGGGGTGTTATTTTCCTCATCGCCATCTGGCTCGGCAGCGGCTTTTACGTTGTCGATCCGGGCGAGACGGGTGTCATCCGCCGTTTCGGCAAAGAATTGGCAAAAACCTCGCCCGGCCTTAATTATCACCTGCCCTGGCCGATCGATCAGCGGAACATCGTGAACACGGAACGCATCCGGCGGATCGAAGTCGGCTTCCGATCGGGTGCAGGAACGCTCGACAGAGAACGAAAAGCTACAGCTGAATCGCTGATGCTGACCGGCGACGAAAATATTGTCGATGCCCAGATGATCGTGCAGTATAAAGTAGGCGACCCATCGAAATTTCTATTCCGCCTTCGGAATCCAGAAGAAACGCTTCACGTCGCCGCCCAAGTAGCGCTGAGAAGTATCGTTGGCCAAGCCACGATTGATGATGTGTTAACCGTAGGCCGAACCAGAGTGCAAGCAGAAACGCAGCTGTTTTTCCAACGCTTGATGGACAATTATCAATCCGGGATCGCGATTACAGAAGTCAAGCTTCAAGTCGTCGACCCCCCGGAACAAGTCAAAGACGCCTTTCATGAAGTCGTCCGCGCCCGTGAAGACCGCGAGCGCTTGATTAATCAAGCGCTCGGGTACAAGGAAGATTTAATTCCGCGGGCCCGAGGAGAAGCGCAAAAAGTCCTTCGAGATGCAGAAGCTTACAAGGAGGAACGAATTCTCAAATCCAAAGGAGATGCAGCGCGCTTTCTTGCTTTGTATGAAGAATACAAAAAAGCAACCAAGGTAACGCGCGACCGCTTGTACCTCGAAACCGTGAATCGGATCTTGCCAAAAGCAGATAAAATTATTGTCGATCCCGCGATCCATACGACAATTCTTCCCTTGATGCCGCTCGGTCTAAACGTCCTTCCCGATTCGAAACCGGCGCCGTCATCGGATTCACAATCTGGAATTGAATCGCAGCTCGCCACGCAACCATTCAGACAAGTGCGACGATGAACCCGAAGCGTTTGATCTTGGCGTTTGCAGCAATCGTTCTGATCGGGGGTGTGACCCTCCCCCAAACCCTCTTTACGATCACCGAATGGGAACAATCGATCATCACGATGTTCGGACTTTACCGGCGGACGATCAAAAGCCCTGGTTTGAAAATCAAAATCCCCTTCTTTGAAACCGTACACCGTTTTGACAAGAGAATTCTGGCAAGCGATGCGGTTCCGGGTGAATATCTTACGAAAGACAAGAAACGGCTGCTCGCGGATCATGTCACGCGCTGGCGCATTGAAGATCCACTACTCTACTACAAAACCGTCCGCGACGAGTTTGGCGCCGTTCGGCGGCTCGATGACATTGTTTACTCTGAGATGCGCCGGACGCTTGCCGAGCAAGATTTTACGGACATCATTGCCGAAAAACGAGAAGAGCTCATGGAAACGATCGCTCAAAATGCGCAGGGGCTCGCAAGACAATTCGGAATTAATGTGGTGGATGTCCGAATCAAACGGGCAGATCTCCCAACGGAAGTTCAGGCGAGCGTTTTTGCACGAATGGTTGCGGAACGAGCACGAATTGCGAAACGGTACCGTTCAGAAGGTGAAGAAGAAGCGCAGAAAATCAGGTCACAAACCGATAAGGAGAAAACGATTATTCTTGCCGAGGCGTACGAACAAAGCCAAAAGACCCGTGGCGAGGGCGATCGGGAAGCGGCCCGAATTTACGCGGAAGCCTTCAGCGTCGATCCCGAATTCTACCGCTTTACGAGAAGCCTTGAAACCTACGAGTCCGCCTTAAAAAGCGGCGCCACTTACCTGCTCTCCTCCGATTCCGAGTTCCTCCAGCACTTCCAAACCAGCCAGTAATACTACCACTCCTTTCAAAACAGTTCGGGTTCTGGGAGAGACGGAACTGCTACCTGCTTCTCCTTTATGCATATTGTAGATCGTGGTGAATTTATATGTCGTATTTCATACATCAAAATGCACTAAAAAGTACATAAATATGTATGCTTAAGCACATATTATACTTGACTTTTTCTTCTCCGTCTTGTACTTTTCTATCGAAGAGGCTCAATGGAATATCGAGGCACTGCGAATGAACTCATGGAAACGCTCGGTGCTTGGGATAAGCTCATTCCAGGCGGGAAGAAAGTCCGTCTCATCGCGTGTGGCGGAACCGCGCTCACTTTATTGGGGCATAAGGAATCTACGAAGGATGTGGATTTTATAGTTCCCGATAAAAAGGAGTACGAGCGGCTCGTTCATTTTCTCCAACGGGCGGGCTACCAACAACCCGGCATTTACAGCTGGAGGCGTGCTAATGAGGTTATCAGTTTTGATATTTATCCTGGAAAAAGTGTTTACACCACGGAGCTCTTAAGTTCTCCGCTCGCCAAAGACGGACATAAAAAGATCCGTGAATGGAGTAAACTTTACCTCGGAGTTTTAAACCCAGCGGACCTTATCATATCCAAGATGTTTCGAGGCAGTGGAGCAGATTTTGATGATAGTCTGGTGTTGCTTCAGAAGGAAAAGGTGGACCTTAAAAGATTAGAGAAGCGGTATAAAGAGACAGCGAAATACGATGTAAGCGAAGCCCGGGTCTTACGAAATCTAGAAGTTTTATTAAACAAGGTAAAGAAGGTATGAAAGCGGTGAACAAAAATCAATTGATGGATCAGCTCGCACAGCATGGATACGCGCTCATGCGGCCCAAACGAACCGAATCAGGTGAAAAACTGCTCATGGATCTTCTGCGGCAAGATGACGCGAGGCTTTTAGAGGGGTTTCCCGTTGTCTTAGCTGATCTGATGAAAGAAAAAGAAATGCCTGAATGGCAGAGTAAGAAATGGCGCCCTTCCTTCTCAAAGAAAACAGGACATCGTTTCTTTGTTATGATGGCTGTGAGTTATTCCTTATTCAATCTTTTCGGATTGAAAGAATACGCAGATAGGGTATTCAAACTGTTGGAACGCTGGGGTCAACGAAAAGAAGCGGAGAAACTAGCAGATCCGTCTTTGAAGTCTGTGCAGCTGGATCGTGAAGTAGCGCTATCGGTAGAAAAACTCAAAAACAATTTTCGTAACTATGTGGTTGAGCAAACAGAAAGCGCCGACGTTGAAAAGAAAAAGCACGCTTTAGAGCTTGATCTTCTGCTTTCCGAACTTTTTACCCCGCGCCAGAAGGAGCTTTTAAAGAAAAGGGCCGAAGGCAAGCAGATGACCAAGACTGAAAGAGAATATTTTTATCGAGTCGTAAGCAAAAGGTTGAAAGCCCTGGCCAATGAAGATTTGCATCGAATGGCTCGCCAACTTGTATGAAATATAGGCAAGCGGCTGGAAACGTTGAGAGCTTTCACAGTCTCATGAAATTCTTTCTCTGCACCGGCCTGCGCCGACGTAGACTCCAAACACCGGACCGAAACATGACGCGGCCGATTCAAGAATTATACAAACGCTAAATCGATCCGCCCAATCCCCGTCCTATCCTCTCTGCCGTCTTTGTCGTAGACGGAGAGTTGATAGTGAATCGTCCGAAAGGTGTCAGTACGAGGAAGCGATCCAGGCGATGACGACTTGCCAGCCGGTAGTGTGGCGGAAGCAATCCCTTGCTGAGGGTGTGTCAGGATACTGTTCATGGGCACTTCATATTGATAGGGCAAGGGTGGGTGTAAGTGAATGGTCTTGATCAGTCTTAAATCTTGATCATAGAGCCTG
>MHFT01000023.1 GCA_001804315.1 Omnitrophica bacterium RIFCSPLOWO2_12_FULL_50_11 | reverse complement strand
TACTTTAATGCGAAAAAGTATGATGAGGCCCTCTCCATATGGAAGAAAATACAGGAGCTAACCCCGGAAGACCCCTGGCTTTACCTGCGCCTGACCGCCACGTACAACAAACTAGGGATGACCAAAGAGGCAGAGGAGGCCGGAGCAAGGTTTGAGGAATTGAGGAAGAAGGCCGGGATAGAGTGGGAGCAATAATTGGAGACCTTTGCAAAAGTTGCCACAACGCTAATGTGTCATTCTGAGCGAAGCGAAGAATCTAGCCTTTTAGGAGGTTCTTCGGTCGCTTCGCTCCCTCAGACGCCGTCCTGAGCGGAGCCGAAGGAATGACATTGTTCAGGGTCTTTCAGAAATCTCCACTGAATTGATATAGACATCAAACGTCTCCGTAAAGAATTCCCCGTCACAAAAAAATACACCTTCCTTGACCATGCCTGCATAGGCCCTCTGAGCCAAAGGGCGGCGGGGGACTTACCCTAAGGCCATAGAATGTCTGGAAAAGGACTTGGAGGCCCTTTTCCACCTTATGGACTTCTCCGCCTCAGGCGGAAACACCAGAGGAAGATACGCACCACCAATATCATAGAGTCCGCCTCAGGCGAACATGAGGAGGGGGAAAATTAGAGGTATCCACAGACTTTTGCAGAACTCTCCATCTGTAGTAAAAGCCTGCCAGCGTGATAATATGGATAATAATGTCACGACCCCTTGACCAGGCCCACAATCTTCGTCAGCGTATCCCTGGCATCGCCGAAGACCATCAGGGTCTTTTCCAGATAGAACACCTCGTTGTCTTCTCCTGAAAAGCCTGGCCTGAGGCTTCGCTTGCAGACAATGACGGTCCTGGCCTTATCCACGTTCAGTATGGGCATGCCGTAGAGGGGACACCCCTTTTTGTTGCGGGCGGCGGGGTTGATGACGTCGTTGGCGCCCACTACCAGCGCCACGTCCGTCCTCTGGAAGTCGTCATTGATGGCGTCCATCTCGTAGAGCAGGTCGTACGGGACGTTGGCCTCGGCCAGGAGGACGTTCATGTGTCCTGGCATCCGCCCTGCCACCGGGTGGATGGCATATCTCACGTTAATGCCCCTTTTAGCCAACTGTACGGCCAGTTCTTGTAATACGTATTGTGCCTGTGCCACTGCCAGACCGTAACCTGGCACAATTATCACCGAGTGGGCCATCCCCAGCAGCGTGGCCGCATCTTCGGCAGTATGGCTGGTCACCCGCCGTTGTTCGGTGATGCCTGCCGGCCCGCCCTCTTCTACCCCCACCCTGCCAAAGAGGACGTTGCCCAGGTTGCGGTTCATGGCCTTGCACATGAGGTTTGTCAGGATGAGGCCAGATGCGCCCACCAGGGCACCGCTTACGATGAGTACGTTGTTAGAGAGCACGAACCCCGTCATGGCCGCCGCCAGTCCTGAATAGGAGTTCAAGAGTGAAATCACCACCGGCATATCTGCCCCGCCGATTGGAATTACCGTCAGCACCCCCAACATGGCGCCGATAATGGCAATTATGACTACCTTGGATAAGGAGGGCGTTGATATTACGAACAAGACCCCTAACGCTATGGCCAAGGATAGCAGGATTAAATTCAGGGTCTGTTGGAAGGGGAACGCTACTGGCGCCCCTCTCAAGACCCCCTGCAGTTTGCCGGCGGCGATGAGGCTGCCGGTAAGAGTTACCGTACCGATTAGCAGGCTGAGTACCAGGGTAACGCTTACGTCCACGCCGGGTTGACTCGTCATGCGGAGGAACTCGGCCACTGCCACCAGCGCTGAGGCACCACCGCCAGAACCGTTCAAGACGGCCACCATCTGGGGCATGGCCGTCATCGGCACCTGCCAGGCTGAGATAGCACCAATGGAACTGCCGATGGCGATACCGGCGATGATGTAGGTGAAATCAATAATCTGCCTGTCAAATAGCGTTACGACGACGGCGATGAGCATACCCATCGCGGACAACAGGTTCCCCCGCCTGGCAGTCCTGGGCGAGGAGAGCCCCTTCAGGCCAAGGATAAAGAGGACGGCCGAGACGAGGTATGCAAGGTTTGTTATGGTTTCCATTTAATGTCCAGAATAGATGCCAGAAATACACACCCCTGACCCCTCCCGCCTGAGGCGGATTTTCAACTTACTAGAGGGGAAATACCCAGCGCTATCGCTTTTTGAACATCTCCAGCATCCTGTCCGTTACCAGGAAACCTCCCACCACGTTGATGGTGGCGAGGATTACTGCGAACAACCCCAACAGGGTGCTGACGCAGCTGTGTCCTGCACCGGCACTGATAAGGGCGCCAACGACGGTGATGCCCGAGATGGCGTTGGCGCCGGACATGAGCGGTGTGTGCAGGAGGGGCGGCACCTTGGTAATCACCTCAAACCCAACAAAGATTGCCAGGACAAAGATATAAAGAGAGATGAGTAACGGTCCAGTCATGACGGGCTATCCTCCACTAGAAGTCTCGCTTCACAAAAACGCACCCTTTACAACCTCGCTAAGCAACTCCCCATTACTACAGACGCAACAACTGCGGGTGATTTCATCGGTGAAATCCAGTTGACGGTTTTTTGCCTGATATAGGTGTGTTACCAGATTGGTGATGTTTCTGGAATACATCTGGCTGGCATGTACAGGCATGGAAGATGGCAGATTAATCGGGCCGCAGATTGTGACGCCGTGTTTTTGTACCACCTCGCCGGGTTGGGTTAATTCGCAATTTCCTCCCTGTTCGGCGGCAAGGTCTATAATCACCGAGCCCTCATGCATGGTCTTCACCATCTCCTCTGTAATGAGCAGTGGCGCCCTTTTGCCGAAGACCAGGGCTGTGGAGACTACCACATCGGACTTGGGGAGTCTTGAGCCGATTGCCTCCATCTCTTTTTTGATGAACTCTGGTGATATCTCCTTAGCATAGCCACCATCGGTCTCCGTCTCCTTGGAGAGTTCCATCTCCACAAAGCGGGCACCCAGGCTTTCCACCTGTTCCTTCACTGCTGGGCGTGTATCAAAGGCCTCCACCCTGGCCCCCAACCGCTTGGCCGTGGCGATGGCCTGTAGACCGGCCACTCCGGCGCCGATTATCAGCACGGTGGACGGGGGAATCGTTCCTGCGGCCGTCATTAGCAACGGGAAAAACTTGCCAGAATATTGGGTTGCCAACAGTACCGCCTTGTAACCGGCCACGGTGCTCATGGAGCTTAGTGCGTCCATCCCCTGGGCGCGGGAGATGCGGGGCATCAACTCCATGGAGAAGGCGGTGATTCTTTTAGACAACAGCCTCTCTACTAATTCCCGATTTGTGGTGGGGGAAAGGAACCCAATCAGGGTGATGCCTTCCAGCATTAGGTCCAATTCGTGGGATTTCAGAGTCTCGTTGAACGTGGGCGGTTGCACCTTTATGATAACGTCAGTTTGCTGATATAGGCTGGTGGCATCGGGGACAACCTGTGCACCCGCATCCTGATACCGTTGGTCTGAAAAACAGGCCTTACTTCCTGCCCCCTTCTCAACCAATACCTGGGCGTCTAATCCTGATAGTTCCCCCACCATGGATGGCACGAGGGCTACCCGTGTCTCCCCTTTTTTGACCTCGCAGGGTATGCCAATCTTCATCGCAACCCGGACCTTTCCTTTAGGTGTAGGGGCATCCGCCCCTTCGGCTTCGCTCAGGGCAGGCCCTGCACCAGAACGGTGCAGGGCAGGCTCGGTCGGACAACGTGCCCCTGCTGGATTCAAAACGGTTTGGTTAAGATGATAACAGAGTGCCGTCCAGGATTGCAAATCTATTTGGAAGCAGGTATAGTGTCTAAGTCCTCAATCCTTCGTTGAATTGCTGCCAGACAGGGCATTTAAAACCACTTCATTTGTGAAAAACAGAACCAACACAACATAATATATATTATCAGACGTTGTATCTGCGTTTTAAAATGCCTCTTTCCCGTTGCAAAACGTCTCCACTTTTGTACCCATTTTCCCTATATTGTCATCACCAGATATTTTATACATGCCTATAATCCCCATAAAATCCCCACACTAAGGATATATATTGTCACTACATATTGACCTTATATCGCAAGGAACGCCCTTTCTTCGGTAAAGATTATTGTTATAATAGAAAGTCTTAATTACAAGTTATTTATTTTGCCGGGAGAAAAGATAAAAGGATGATACTAGTTCTCAAAAAAGGGGTAAAGGAAAACCAGATTGGAGAGGTGCTGGAAATTATCAAAAAGCTCAACCTCTCCGGACACGTCTCCAGGGGGGAAGAGTGCATCGTCATAGGCATTGTTGGGGCAAATATCCCCGCAGAACTTCAGGGTAGGTTTGAGGGCCTCCCTTTCGTTGAAAACGTTGTACGGATTTCCAAACCTTATAAATTGGCCAGCAGGGAGTTTAAGGGCACAGATACCAAGATTGACCTTAAAGACCTGTCAATCGGTGGAAAAGAACTGACGGTTATGGCTGGACCATGTTCCGTTGAGGATGAGAAACAACTCTACGAGACTGCCGTTGGGGTGAAAAAGGCTGGCGCCCAGGTACTCCGTGGTGGGGCATTTAAGCCCAGGACGTCCCCCTATTCCTTCCGTGGTCTAGGCAAAGAGGGGTTGGAACTGTTGAAGGATATTGGTCAAAAGACTGGCCTGAAGGTAATTACGGAGGTGATGAGCCTGGATGCCGTAGAACTTGTTTACCGATATGCGGATATTATACAGATTGGTGCCAGGAATATGCAAAATTATCCACTTCTTGAAGAAATAGGCAGGTTTGACAAACCGTGCCTTCTCAAGCGGGGTCTGGCCGCAACTGTTGAGGAATGGTTACTCTCCGCCGAGTACATCATGGGGAAGGGTAACCACCAGGTCATTCTCTGTGAGAGGGGTATCCGTACCTTTGAGACCTCTACACGAAATACGCTGGATTTAAGTGCCGTGCCGATGGTAAAACGCCTCAGTCATCTGCCTGTGGTCTGTGACCCAAGCCATGCCACGGGCAAGTGGTATCTGGTGGCTCCAATGGCCATGGCCTCAGTGGCCGCTGGCGCCGATGGACTCCTGATAGAAGTACATCCAGACCCGGACCACGCCATGTCCGACGGGCCCCAGTCTCTTACCCTTGAGAATTTTTCCATGCTAATGAAACAGCTCGTACCCCTGGCTGGACTACTGGGAAGGCAAATCAAGGGAGGGCAATAGTGGAGGCTACAGCGACTCCCACTTTATCCGTCTTTATCTGTCTCGCTCAGAATGACAAATAGTGCTGTGTAGACTTTGGGCCACAACAGACTATTACTGCCTGGAAATGAGGCCAACTTGCAAACCCGCCCCTACGACTTGAGCATAGAGCAGAAAACAGGTAACATGTGTCCATGAGACCAGAAACTCGCTGGAACGTCCCGTTAGCCTTCCTTTACCTCTTCCTTTTTTTGGGTGCAAATGACCCCCAGGTCATTATCCTGGAGAAACTAACGGCCCTGGAGGAGACCTTGCACGAAATGGCCCTGAAGCTGGAAGGTATGGAAAGGAGGCTGACGGCCCTGGAGAAGGGCACTACCCAGCCCCCGAAGACTACAAAGGCCCCTTCCACCCCACTTAAGAAGCCCGGATTCGTTGACATCGGGCAGGGCCTGACGGTAGTCAACCTTGTTTACAAACCAGTCCTCAACGACACGGTCTTTACGGGGGAACTGGAGAACGGTAGTTCTAAAGACTATCAGTTTGTCCTCTTTAACGTAGAGGTACTGGACGCCAAGGGCAGGGTGCTGGGGGCCAATGCCGCTTACGTGATGGATATCCCCATGGGGGCAAGGCAGTCCTTTGAAGTGACCATCTATGGGGTGAGCGTTAAAGATATTAACCGCTACATTATAAAGTACGTTAAGGGGTCTTAATAAACCAGGGGATATGGGGGTAGGGAGTGAAAAGAATTGTAAATTGGAAGTTGGAAATTTTAAAATTTCCAATTTCTAATTTCCAATTTTCAATAAAGGAATAGGGGGTAGAGGTCAGGGGCTACGACTATCGTATAGCCTCTGGGTTAATTCCGCAAGCCTTTCGGCGATTTCCTTCTTGGTGTTGGCCTGAGCCTCCAGTCTCCCGCCTGGGCCGAGGAGGTAGGCCAGGTGCCTATCCCCTTCAATATCCTTTAAATCATTGGCCACCACGACCTCAGCCTCCCACTGTCCCATCGCCTGACGGGCTATCTCAAGGAGTCCCTCTTTGGTCTTACCCACCTCCAGCTTGAAGCCCACCAGGAGAGACCCAGGCCACCAAGCCCTGATGCGGTCTATCACCTTGGGCGTGGGCACCAGCTTTACTATCCAGTCTTCCGTAGAGGACACCTTCCCATCTATCACCCTCTCCGGGGCGTAGTCTAATACGGACATGGCGTGGACAATCACCTGGAAATCCTGTCCTTTTAGGCCCTCGAGCTCGCGGAGGAGGTCTTCTATTGTAGTAACTTCAATAGCCTTTGCCCCCTTTGGGGGCCTTTCACTCCCGCTCCCATAAATAAAGGTAACCCTTGCCCCCCTTTTTATAAACTCCGAGGCAATCTCTTTCCCCAGTCTGCCAGTGGAGGTGTTGCTGATATAACGGATGGCATCCAGGGGGGACCTGGTAGGGCCGGAGGTGATAAGGATGTTGGTCTTTTTCATAAGGGGTAGATTCTTCGCTTCGCTCAGAATGACACCTTAGCCCCTAGCCCCTGACCCCTAATCCCTGTCCCCTATCATTTCGGCCATTTCCTGTCAAAGAAGATATTCTTCCCGGTAGCCGAGAGGGGGATGCCCACCACAACGTCGCAATCGCATACCCCCATCTTCCTGGCCACCGCCCCCACACGGTACATAATCCTGTTATCCACGTTGAGCATAGACAGGGTCTTTACGGCGGAGCCTACGGCAATACCTAGGTCCTGCAACCTCCAGGCACACTGCGGGCCTTTGAATTCCTCCATCTCCCTGGGCACCCTCTCTTTACAGGTATCAAACCCACATGCCCCGCAATTCAGTCCGCAATGGGTTGCATCCTTCATCCCTATAAGGAGCACCGCCGAGGAGTTCTTTACATTATCTCCATCTCTGTCAAAGCCCCCCCGCCCCGTCCTTTCTCCGTATTCTACCATGGCCTGGGCCAGACGGCGCAGTTCCTCCCCTTCCAGTACCTTTATCTTTATGAAATCTTCCCCCTTGGACTTAGGGGCCGTCCTTGCCGATAGTGCCGCAAGCTCAGCCGCCGTCTTTAACCCTTGTATCTCTTCCAACTAAAACCCCTTTTATGACCAAGCAAGTCCGCCTGAGGCGGATCTGCCTATGGCATGACTCGGCCACTACACACTATTGTTTATTTCCTAGCCGGAAATTTAGACCACCTGGAAAGGAGTTCTACCAGGAGCCTCACCCCTGCACCTGTGCCCCCCTCCTTCCAGTAAGGGCCACTCTTGTCCGCCCATGCAGTGCCAGCTATATCCAGGTGTACCCAGGGGGAGTCTTCCACGAATTTTTTGAGAAAGCAGGCACCTGTAATAGCCCCTGCCACCCCAGGACCGGCATTCTTCATGTCTGCTATATCACTCTTTATTAGTTCGTCATAATCGTCCCATAAGGGGAGTTCCCAGACCCTCTCCCACGAGGCCTCTCCCGCCTCTTTTATCCTCTTTTTTAGCTCCTCGTTATTCCCCAGCATCCCTGTGGCGGTATTACCCAGGGCCACCACGCAGGCCCCCGTAAGGGTGGCCAGGTCTATCATTGCCCTGGGTTTGTATCGCCTGGCATAGGCCAGGGCATCTCCCACTATAAGCCTCCCCTCGGCGTCTGTAGTAATAATCTCTACGGTCTTTCCGCCAAGGCAGGTAATAATATCTCCCGGGCGGCTAGCCGTACCGCTGGGCATGTTCTCAGCCAGGGGTAGTAATCCTATTATATGGAGCGGGACCTTCAGCCTGGCCAGCGCCCTGATGGCCCCCAGCACGGTGGCCGCCCCTGCCATGTCCCCCTTCATCTTATCCATATCCCTTGAAGGTTTTATAGAGATACCGCCTGAATCAAAAGTAACGCCCTTACCCACCAGGGCTACGGTGTCGCCCCTCCCTCTTGTGCCGTACTCAAGGGTTACAAACTGTGGGGGGTTACTGCTCCCCTTACCCACGGCGATAATACCGCCCATCCCCAGCTTCTTCAGGGCGTCCCCTTTCCACACCTTGACCCTTAACCCCAGTCTCCTGGCCGCGTCCCTTGCGGTTCGGGTCAGCATGTCTGGGGTGGCCTCGTTAGGCGGGAGGTTCACCAGGTCCCTGGTGAAACAGGCGGCCTCGGCGATAGTCTCGCCCCTCCTTACCCCCCTTTTCGCCTCACCGAGTTGCCTAGCCCCCTCCACCAGCAGGGTTACTGTCTCCAGCTCCCTCTTCTCCTCCGGCTCAGGGTGTTTAAACCTCTCAAAGCGGTAAAGTCCCAAAAGCAGGCCTTCCGCAACGGATTGGGAGGTCTTGGAGACGTAGTTAAGGACTATCGGATAGAGCGGCAGGGTCAACCCCTTCAGCCCCAAATCCCTTGTCTCACGGGCGGCCGTGGCCGTTGCCTGACGCAGTTTATCAAAGGAGAGGTCTTTTTTCTTCCCCAGACCCAGGAGCAGCAGCCTCTTAGCCGGGACTTTGCCATAGGTGTGCAAGAGATAGGACTTGTTCAACCCCGGCTTGAACTCACCCTTCTTGAGGAGATTGGAGATGGCCCTGCCCAGGGCCTTATCCAGTACCTTTGCAACCGGGCTGAGGGGGGACTGCTCAAAGAGGCACAGTACCCCTATCTCGCAGGGTTCTTTGTGGAGGGTACCTGTCTTTACCCTAATCTTTATCTTGGCCATAGTGGGGCAATTATATCAGGGGTTGGGGTCCTTTTCCATTGTATATTGGGTGCATGGGGGAAGGGATTTGGGAGATGAAATCCAGAGAAAGAATCCTTTACATAGGGGCAAAAACATCGTAGAATTGCTAAGTTATGAATATGAAGCGAAACGGTACTAACTACCCTATTATCCTTGCCCCTGGTGTCTTCGGCTTTAACCGCAAGACAATCTCCTATTTCCTGGGGATAACCCGTTACCTGAATGACATGGGCTTCCAGACGATGCATACAAAGACCGCAGTGGCCCGGGTGGAGCGTCGGGCCATGGTACTGAAGCATCAGATAGAAGGGTACCTGAAAAAGACCAGGGCCAGTAAGGTAAACATCATTGCCCACAGCATGGGGGGGCTGGATGCCCGCTATATGATAGCCAAGCTGGATATGGAGGACA
>MHFT01000022.1 GCA_001804315.1 Omnitrophica bacterium RIFCSPLOWO2_12_FULL_50_11 | reverse complement strand
GCCTTGTCAGGTCTTTCGGCGAGCTACCTACAACTGGAAGATCTCGACAATGGGGGTCATTATGCTCAGGAGTTGCTTCAGTGTCATCCCGATTCTCATGAGGGACACCGCTATCTCGCCATCATACACAAGGCTAGGGAAAATTATCCGCTAGCAATTGCTCATTACAAACGGGCAATCGAGCTTATGCCGGACTACGCGGATGCGCATAAACAACTAGCAAGATTGCTTTTTGATCTTAAGGATTATTACGGTTCACTTCAGCATTTCGAAGGTTATCTTCAATTGCGTCCAAACGACGCCCAAGCGCATAGTGATGTGGGAGCTGTTTACTTTTATGCGGGAGATAAAAAAAGAGCGCGACAACATCTCCAAAAGGCTTTGCAGATAGATGCCAACTTACAATCTGCAAAGGATAATTTAAGAAAGGTCTAGAAACGAAGCCTGAGATACATCTCCTATGGTCTGGAGGGGTGCTGCATCTTTATGCGACGTCCCAATTCCGGACCGTGAGGTCGGCAGTTCGAATCTGCCCGCCCCGAGAACTCCTAACTTGAGGCATAGCAAAGTGTCTCTTGTGGAAATATTTAACACGTCTTAAAACTTAGCCAATAGCGATCTAGCAGCGATCTAATCAACGCCAAACATAGGCGTCCTATTCAAGGGCACCCTGCAGGCTGTCCGCTTGCAGGACGCCTTCTAATTGGTATACTAGCATCATGATTTTTAGTATATTTCCAGGAGGTGATCTGATCGAGGCTGGGATTCGGGACCTCTCTCGAGGAGTAGAGTCCCCCCAGGCTCTCCTTGTGGCCATTGGAATGCCAAGGCTTAAAAGGTTGGGAGTTGATGTGCCGGACCATTCGTTTGCCTTTCCCGAACTACAGCTTTATCGACTCCTCTCTCAGAGCGAGCCGGATGGGGCCCATGGGCGGTACAATGCCCTAATCCGCAGACTCGTGAGCTTCGAACGAGCGGTTGAATGCGCCAGCTAACCGATCAAGATCGGATTCGTCGGCTGATGCGTGTGCTGGGTGCCAAAGCCGACCAGACAGCACGGGTGTATTTTACGGGAGGGGCTACCGCAGTATTGCTGGGCTCCCGAAAAACCACGATCGACGTCGATATCCGAATTTTCCCGGAGACTGATCAATTGCTTCGGGCGATTCCCGATTTGAAGGAGCAGCTCGAGATGAATATTGAGCTGGCCTGTCCAGCGGATTTTATTCCCGAGATCCCCGGATGGGAAAAGCGCAGTCTGTATGTCACGAGTGAAGGCCAAATCGCCTTTTATCACTACGATTTTTACGCCCAGGCACTTGCCAAGATCGAGCGCGGCCACAGCCAGGATCTCCAAGACGTCCGTACGATGATCGTCCGAGGATTGATCGACCCGCAAATGGTTCAGCACTACTTTGACGAGATCGAACCGCTCCTTTATCGCTATCCTGCAATTCATCCGCCCGCGTTCCGCCAAGCCGTGGAAGCTATTACGAGCGTGTAATGTCCACTGATGCTGTCGCCGAGAAATTCTTCTTCTTCGGTGAAACGATTACTTGACATGTCAGTTGAGCTTGCGAATCCTTTGGTGGACAATAACGATTAAAGTTGGCCCCTCGGGGAGAGAGAAAAAAACTCTCCGAGAGGTCGGGTAAATATGGTAATCGCATGAATCGGAGGATCAACCCATTCATTCCGATATCGAAAGAATCGCGCAACACCCGATTCTGAGCAAAGTTGGCAAGACACCGCTCATCGAGATAACTGCGTTTCGTGAGCGGATTCCAAGCGTCCGTGTTTACGCAAAGGCTGAATTTTACAATCCGGGCGGCTCGGTCAAAGACCGGCCAGCGCTCAATATGGTGAAAGAGGCCATTCAAAAGGGTAAATTTAATCCCGCTACAATGATCCTTCTCGACGCAACGAGCGGAAACACCGGCATCGCCTTCGCCATGATTGGTGCTGCTCTTTCCTTTAAGGTCGAACTCTGTCTTCCCAAAAATGCATCCGAAGAACGAAAAAAGATTTTAGTCGCCTACGGCGCGAAGGTGATCGAAACAGATCCCATCGAAGGAAGTGACGGCGCCATCTTGAAAGCGAGAGCGCTTTACAAAGCGGAGCGCGCACGTTATTTTTATCCAGACCAGTATTCAAATCCGGATAACTGGAGAGCTCATTATGAAACCACCGGTCCCGAAATTTGGGAACAAACAGAAGGTGCGGTCACTCATTTTGTAACGGGATTGGGAACGAGCGGTACGTTTGTCGGTGTTGGACGCTTTCTTAAGGAGCGCAATTCAAAAATTAAAATCTTTTCTATGGAGCCGGATAGGCCTTTTCATGGTCTTGAAGGGTTGAAGCATTTAGCGAGCTCGCTGGTGCCTGAGATTTACGATGATATCGCGGATGAAAAAATTTACGTGGCGACGGAAAAAGCGCAGGACATGGCTCTCTTCATGGCGCGCCATCAAGGGATGTTCATCGGTCCCTCCGGAGGAGCGAACTTGGTGGCTGCTTTTGAGTTAGCCAGAAGCATTCAGAAAGGCGTCCTCGTAACCATTTTGCCAGACAGCGGATTTTTGTACCTGTCTGAGAATTTTTGGAAAGATCGGCATGCCGCTTTACCTGACCACTCAAACTGAACAATTAATACGGCATCACGCCGAAACGGCGTATCCCAACGAATGTTGCGGTTTCCTTTTGGGAAAATACAACCCCGGAGGGGTTAAAAAGGATGTCAGAGAGATCTTCCAGATGACGAATCAGCGAGCGGACAGCCCCCAAAATCGATTTCTAATTTCACCTGAAGAGACGCTTCGAGCAGAAAAAGAAGCGGTCCGCCGCGGGCTTGAGATTGTTGGTTATTATCATTCCCACCCGGATCATCCGGCACGGCCGAGCGAGTATGATTTTCATCACACGCCCTGGCCCGGGTATTCCAGCATTATCGTCCAGTCGTTCCAAAAAGGGACAGGAGAGCTAACGAGCTGGATACTCAGAGAGGATCGATCTACAATGGATCAAGAGGACCTGATTATTAAATAATTGAGGGGTCGGGGTGTTTTCCCGACCCCTCATCCCGAGCGAAGCGAGGGATCTCATCAATGAGATCCTTTCGGCCCTTCGGGCCTCAGGATGAGCCGACTTTATCTGAAAAAAACTCCCCGACGGCTCAAATAATTCGGTCGCAGGCGCCATTGACGTTTGTGGTATCATAACGAGTACGCTTTAGGAGGAAAATTTGAATGCCAAAGGTCACAATTCCCGCGTCGCTGAAAACCTATGTGGGTGGGACGAACGTCGTCGAGCTGTCCGGCAAGACCGTCGGTGAACTGCTTTCGAAGCTAAAGGAACGTTATCCAGATATCAAGAGCCACCTGTACGATGAGCATGGAAATTTAAGGAATTTTGTCAATGTTTACGTTGGATCTCGCGACATCCGGCACTTGAATCAGTTGGAAACACCGATCCAAGAACAAAGCGAAGTCACCATCGTTCCTTCCGTAGCAGGTGGTTCGATTTCGGACATCTTTCGAGAACGTGCCAAAGGCGTTGGTTTTTCAAACGAAGAAATTAAACGTTATTCCCGCCATCTCATCATGCCCGAAGTAGGAATGGAAGGGCAAAAACGGCTCAAATCTGCACGTGTTCTCTGTATTGGTACGGGCGGCCTCGGTAGCCCGGTTTCTATGTATCTCGCCGCGGCTGGCGTCGGGATCTTGGGTTTGATTGACTTTGACGTTGTGGATGAGACTAATCTTCAAAGGCAGATTGTTCATGGCCAGAGTAAATTGGGAAAGCGCAAAGTCGAATCTGCCCGGGAAACACTTCGCGAAATTAATCCTTTTATCGAAATCAGAACACACGACATGAAGCTGACGAGCGGAAATGCGCTCGAAATTTTTAACATGTATGACGTTATCATCGATGGCACAGATAATTTTGCCACGCGTTATCTTGTCAACGATGCGTGTGTGCTTCTTGGTAAGCCCAACGTGTACGGGAGTATTTTCCGGTTCGAAGGGTTGGTGACCGTTTTTCATCCGCCTGAAAGTGCGTGTTACCGGTGCTTGTATCCTGAGCCGCCCCCGCCTGGCCTCGTTCCTTCATGTGCGGAAGGCGGTGTGCTTGGAGTTTTACCTGGAATTATTGGCGTTATTCAAGCCACAGAAGCAGTGAAACTTATTCTTGGGATCGGAGAAAGCCTCGAGGGGCGGCTTCTTTCTTTCGACGCGCTAAGTATGCGCTTCAAACAATTTGAGCTGAGAAAAGATAAAAATTGCCCCATTTGTGGAAAGGAGCGGAAAATACACGAGCTGATCGATTACGAAGAATTTTGCGGTTTAGGCCGGGGCGAAGAGCGGAAACCTGAGGAATCATCGAGTCCTGAGGTTGAGGAGGTCGATCCGGAGGAACTCAAGCGCATGCTAGAAGGTAGCAATCCACCGCTGGTCTTGGATGTACGAGAGCCTCATGAATATGAGATCGTCAATATGGGCGGAAAACTCATTCCGGTCGGACAAATTTCTGAGCGAATGAATGAGCTGCCACTCGACAAGGATATTGTGGTTCATTGTCACCATGGGATGAGGAGTCTACGAGCAGCTCAGATTCTTACGAACTCAGGATTTAAGCGGGTCAAGAGTTTAGCGGGCGGCATCGACCGCTGGGTTTTGGAAGTTGATCCCTCTCTGCCGCGGTATTGATCGTAGTGCTGCATTCTATGTCAGGTGAAACTGCTGACGCTGAGGTGACTTTCCTTGAAGCGCTTGTGAGAAAAAATCCGAATTTTGTCGATGCGCTAATCCCGCTCGCCGAAATGTACACGCAAAAAGGTCTTTATGAAAAAGGGCTTGTAATCGACAAACGGCTTGCCCAACTCAAGAAAGAGGATCCCGTCGTTCATTACAATTTAGCTTGCAGTTTCGCCCTCCTCGAGCAAACCACGGAAGCGCTGACTGCTCTCGCGCGAGCAATTTCGCTTGGTTATTCCGATTTTGAACATATGCAACGTGATCGCGATCTAAAAAATCTTCACGACCATCCTGAGTTCAGAAAGTTGATTTCGTAACGCACGATGAGCTGCTGATCTCCAACATCGATGATCGCAAGGCTAATCCAGTTATTTCCGCTTTGGGCCGTCCTTTCCTCGGTGGTTGCCTACGGCTGCCCACCGGCTTTTTTGCCTCTCCAATCCGCGATTGTTCCGCTCCTTGGTCTCGTGATGTTCGGAATGGGCGTGACGCTTTCGTGGAACCATTTTGTGGACGTTGCGAAGCGGCCTTCCGTAGTTGGTTTGGGAGTACTGCTCCAGTTTTTGATCATGCCGGCGGCTGGCTGGACCGTGGCCCGCGTTTTTCAACTTCCCCCTCAACTTATGGCAGGCTTGGTGCTTGTTGGGTGTTGTCCAGGAGGGACTGCATCAAACGTCATCTGCTATTTGGCAAAGGGCGATGTTGCGCTTTCCATTACCCTCACATCGATGTCGACATTACTGGCGGTTGTGATGACGCCATTCCTCACTTGGGTATACGCCGGCCAAGTCGTTGCGGTTCCGGTGGGGAGCATGTTTTTGAGCATTCTTAAAATTGTGATTATTCCAGTGATCTTGGGCGTACTGATCAACACGTATTGGGGCAGCCGCTTTGTAACGGTGAAGCAGGTTTTTCCTTTATTTTCCGTTTTTTCGATCATCCTGATCATCGCGATCATCATTGCTTTGAATCGTGAGAATATGGCTTCCGCTGCGGCGACGCTTGTGGCCGGTGTTGTCCTCCACAATTTATTAGGGTTGGCCGGTGGCTACTGGTTTTCGAAGGGCTTGGGGTTAGGCGAACGAGATCGCCGGACCATTGCGATCGAGGTGGGCATGCAAAATTCAGGTTTGGGTGTTGCTTTGGCACTTCAGTATTTTTCACCCGCCGCCGCGCTTCCTAGCGCGCTCTTCAGTATTTGGCACAATCTCTCAGGTTCCTTTCTTGCCGGCTATTGGTCGCGGAAAGAACCACGACTTGTATTTTTATTTGCGTTCCAAATGGCCTCGCGAAGATAGCGGTAACGTCGGATCTGCGATGAAATACGCCATTATTTCTGACGTTCATTCGAATCTGGAAGCTCTCGAGCGCGTTCTTTCGGAAATTAAGAAGGCGAACATAGACCAAGTGATTTGTTTAGGGGATGTCGTCGGTTACGGTGCGAATCCGTCCGAGTGTTTAATGTTGGTTCGGGAGGTGGCGGCACAAATCATCATGGGCAATCACGACCAGGCGATTGAAGACGCAGCGCTCCGGAACGATTTTACCCCTTGGGCTAAGGAAGCGATTGAATGGACGGCAAGTGTATTAGATGAAGAGGATAAAAGAGTAATTCGTGACTTTCCGCGTATCGTGATCGATCGGAAAGCAAAGATCACGTGGACGCATGGAAGTGTTCACGAGCCAGGCGAGTTCCATTACCTTTTTAGCTCGGCCGATGCCCAGCCGACTTTCCGGGCGCTGGAAACGGATTTTTGTTTCTTCGGTCACACGCACATTCCGTCTTTGTTTACGGTGCGAAGCGGTCTTGCGCGATATTTACCGGCTGGCTCGTATCGGTTGCCAGCTGGGGAACGTTACGTGTTAAATCCGGGGAGCATCGGTCAACCGCGAGATCGGAGTCCGAAACTGAGTTTTGCCTTTTTTGATTCGGACGATCAGACACTCGAGATTGTCCGGCTGGACTACGACAATGAAACGGCAGCTCGAAAAATAAGGAAAGCCGGTCTTCCAGCCTTCCTCGCCGACCGTCTGTTATGATCCCACCACCTCCTTTAAAAAATGCGGAGCATTTTTCAAGAAGCGGAGTGGAATCAGAGGGCAGACTCCGCTTCTTGGCAAACCGTGGTTTGCTAAAGGAGGTGGTGGGATGACCAAAGCAGAAGCGAGAAAGAAAATTGAAAAGCTCCGCAAAGAGATTGACTTCCACAATCGGAAGTACTATTTGGAAACGAAGCCGGTTATTTCAGATCAAGAGTTCGACCGGCTCATGCATGAGCTGATCGAGTTAGAACATTCATTCCCTGAATTTGTTGCGCCCGACTCTCCGAGCCAGCGAGTGGGTGGTGTGCCCTTGCAAGGCTTCAAAACAGTCCGTCACGAAATCCCCATGATGAGCATGGATAACACATACTCCTATGGCGAGCTGCGTGACTTTGACGCGCGCGTGAAGAAGGGCCTCAACACGAGCCAGGTGGATTATTTTGTTGAGGAAAAGATTGACGGGGTCTCAATTTCGTTACTGTATCGAGACGGTCTTTTTGTGCTCGGTGCGACTCGCGGTGACGGCCGGACAGGCGACGACATTACAGAAAATTTGAAAACGATTCGTAGTATTCCGCTCCGCATCCCTGCTCCCGGTGCGAAGTTGAGAGGAAAAGTGCCCGAACTCGTTGAGGTGCGCGGTGAAGCCTATCTTTCACACACAAGCTTTGAAAGATTGAATCAAGATAAGGAAAAAGCCGGTGAAGAGCTTTTTGCCAATCCACGGAATGCCTGCGCGGGAACACTCAAATTGTTAGATCCAAAGCTCGTGGCGAAACGGGACTTAAGTGTTTTCTGTCACGGTTTGGGTGTTACTGGCGGTGTATCGATTGGCGCTCAGTCCGGCTTCTTTGAGTGGCTCCGCGAGTTGGGTTTTAAAACGATCGAGCATACCAAGCATGTGAAAAATATCGAAGCGGTGATCGATTTTGCGGAAGCTTTTAAGGAGAAACGGGAGAGACTCGACTATGACATTGACGGTCTCGTGGTCAAAGTGGATTCGTTTGAAGCGCAGCGGCTATTGGGCACGACGAGCAAAGCGCCACGGTGGATGATCGCCTACAAGTATCCCGCCGAGCAAGCGGTCACATTGCTCAACGATATCGAAATCAGCGTGGGACGGACGGGGGCACTAACACCGGTTGCGATTTTACAACCAGTCCGGCTTTCGGGCACAGCCGTTTCGCGCGCAAGCCTTCACAATGCCGATGAAATTGAACGCCTCGATGTCCGTGTGGGCGATCAAGTCCGTGTCGAGAAGAGCGGCGAAATCATTCCAAAAGTGGTCGGCGTCCTCAAGGAAAAGCGAAAGGGTGCATTAAAGAAATTTAAATTTCCAGAGCACTGTCCGGTTTGTGGCAGCCGGGCAGTGCGCGTCGGAGGCGAGGTGGTGATCCGATGTGTCAGCCTTGCGTGTCCGGCGCAGCTGAAAGGTCGAATCAAACACTTCGCGATGCGGGACACGATGGACATTGAAGGCATGGGCGACGTGTTGGTGGAACAACTTGTGGACGAAAAATTGGTGCGTCATTTAGCGGATATTTACGAGTTGAGTTTTGAATCTGTCGTCAAGCTAGAACGGATGGGGAGAAAATCGGCAGAGAATTTGTTTGCCGCGATCGAGAAAAGCAAGATGCAGGAGTTGTACCGCCTGATTTACGGTCTTGGAATTTTAAACGTAGGAGAACACGCAGCGCAAATTCTGGCGGATCACTTTCAGAACTTGGATCGGTTGATGGAAGCTCGTGAGGAGGAGCTGTGCACGATTCGTGAGATCGGTCCCACGACCGCGAGATCGATCGTTGATTTTTTTACAGATTCCGGGACGCACAAAATTGTCGACAGATTAAGAAAGGCTGGTGTCCGGTTTAACGTGGCCGAAGCAAAGCGAAGTGTCGCGCCGCTGGCGGGGAAGACCATTGTCGTAACGGGCGTCCTTAAGAAGTATTCTCGCAATGAGATCGAGCAGACGATCCGGCGTTTTGGCGGCCATTGGAGTTCGAGCGTAAGTCAAAAAACCAGCTTTTTGTTGGTTGGCGAGTCACCAGGATCTAAATATGATAAGGCAAAGAAACTCGGCGTAAAAATCGTCACCGAAGCAGAATTTGAGAAAATGATCAAATCATGAAACCAAGCGATTTTTTATCGGGGCATCTGCGTGATTTCATCGAATATTTGTCCGTCGAAAAGGGACTGGCTCAGAACAGTTTGCTTGCGTACGAAAGTGATTTAAAAAAATACGCCAGTTTTTTGTCGGCTCATGACGTCAAGCATGTTCAGGACATCTCGCGGAACCAGATCACACAGTTTCTCTTTTATGAAAAGCAGAGAAAACAGGAAGCCTCTTCTATTGCTCGAGCGCTCGTCGCTATCAAACTCTTCCACCGGTTCCTTCTCAAGGAGGGCGTGGTTAAAGAAGACGTCACAAGCGTCCTCGATTCTCCTAAGCTTTGGAAAAATTTACCTTCGTTTTTAACCTTAAGAGAAGTGGAAGCTATGCTTCGGGTACCGAACGTACGAAATCCAATGGGAATTCGAGACCGCGCAATTTTGGAGCTTTTGTATGCAACAGGCATGCGTGTTTCTGAACTCGTCGGTTTGAAAGTTGAGGATTTGAATTTAGATTCGGGGTTTCTAAAATGTCGCGGGAAAGGCGGTAAAGAACGAATTGTGCCAATAGGCCGCGACGCAAAACAAGCAGTCGAACGATACTTGAGTCACGGGCGTCGGTCCAACGGGAGAAAAGGAAATCTGTTTACAGGGTTGAAGCGGGACGAGTGCCTGACACGTCAGGCTGTCTGGCAAATGGTCCGCCGCTATGCGAGGCAGACACGGATTCGAAAAAAAATTTCGCCGCATACGTTCCGGCATTCCTTTGCGACTCATTTGTTGGAGGGAGGAGCAGATCTGCGCGTCGTTCAAGAACTTTTAGGTCATGCGGACATTTTGACGACACAAATTTACACGCATATTACGAGAGATCGCTTGAAATCGGTATACGAGCAGTTCCACCCTCGCGCGTAAAGTCGGGGGATACGATTTATCTGAGCCATCGCGGAGTTTTTTTTGAGCGAGTCCGATGGCTCATCCTGAGCGTAGCGAAGGATCTTGCGAGATCCTTCGGGCCTGTGGCCATCAGGATGTGGGGTCGAGAAACTCCCCGACCCCACAATTGCTTCATTTTAATTGACGAGATACCCTACATCTTGTATACTACGACTCCCGAAATTTCTACAAAACCTTCCGGAAATATATGTAGCATAAGAGGTTACAGCAGATCAGAAGGAGGGCTCTTTGCGCTTGTCGAGGCGCTATCGTCTAGGTTGGTCTAGGACGTCAGATTCTCATTCTGAAAACAGGGGTTCAAATCCCCTTAGCGCTACTAGAGATAAAAGATGATAGCACGCTACACGCGGCCAGATATGGGCCGCATTTGGACGGAAGAAATGAAGCTCGAGAAGTGGCTCGTGGTCGAGCTCGCGGTGCTTGAAGCACTCGCGCACTATGGTTATATTCCAAAAGGGATCCCTCAAAAAGTACGCGCCAAAGCGCGGGTGAGTCTGAAACGCGTCCAAGAGATTGAATCGTCCGTCGAACACGATGTGATCGCTTTCTTGACACATCTGTCCGAGTCCGTTGGACCAAATGGCCGGTTCGTTCATTTCGGTCTCACTTCATCCGACATTTTAGATACCGCGCTTGCCCTTCAGTTAAAAGATGCTTCTCGTATTTTACTTCGCGATCTCAAAGGTTTGATCTCCGTATTGAAGCGAATGGCTCGCGCACATAAGTGGACGCTCATGGTGGGTCGAAGCCACGGGGTCCATGCTGAGCCGATCACTTTTGGTTTGAAGATGGTGCTGTTTTACGCAGAATTCAAGCGTAACCTGGAGCGCTTCGAACGTGCCGCTGAAAATGTTTCTTACGGAAAGATTTCTGGTGCGGTAGGTACTTTTGCGAATGTGGCGCCTCAAGTAGAGGCATTGGTTTGCAAAAAGTTGAAACTGAAACCGGCACCAATTTCGACGCAGATTATCCAGCGAGACCGCCACGCTGAGTATTTGACAACGATTGCAATCATCGGCGGTTCTTTGGAAAAACTTGCAACCGAACTTAGGAACCTTCAAAAGACGGAAACGTTGGAGGTAGAAGAACACTTCGGCAAAACACAGAAAGGTTCTTCTGCGATGCCCCACAAACGGAATCCGATCACGAGCGAGCGGGTTGCGGGACTATCGCGCGTGCTTCGCGGCAATGCCGTTGCTGCGATGGAAAACATCGCGCTTTGGCACGAACGAGATATTACTCATTCTTCGGTAGAACGAATTATTTTCCCGGACAGCACAATTCTTCTCGATTATATGGTTGGCACGATGACGAACGTCCTCAAACATTTGGACGTTCGAAAGGACCGGATGCGTCAGAACCTCGAGCAGAGTCGTGGAATGATTTTTTCCCAAGGTTTGCTCTTAAAATTGATTCAAAAGGGCTGTTCCCGCGAACAAGCTTATTCCTACGTCCAAGAGGTGTCAAAAAAAGTTTGGGACAATAAAAAAACGCTTCAGGAAGCCGTTTTGGCGGACCGGAACATCCTCAAATATTTGAGCAGGAAGGAAATTGTTTCGACTTTTGACTACGCTTATCACACGAAACATGTGGATACTATTTTTGGGCGTCTTGGCATTTAATCGCACGAGGGCCGCCGCGTGAAGACGGTTTGGGAATCGAATCTGCCACTCCCGCTTGTCCGTCGCGGTAAAGTACGCGATATCTATGCAGTGGAACAAGACAAATTGCTTATCGTGACTTCGGATCGTTTGAGTGCATTTGATCACGTGCTTCCAAATCCGATCCCTTTCAAGGGTGAAGTGCTGACGCAAATCTCGGCTTTCTGGTTTGATTTCTTAAAAGAGGTCGTTCCACACCATTTCATAACGACGGATCTTTCAAGGATGAGTGTACGGAAAGAAATTTTAGGTGAATTTGGAATCTATCTGGAAGGCCGTTCGATGCTCGTCCAAAGAGCAAAGCCGTACCCGGTAGAATGCGTTGTCCGCGGTTATCTCACTGGAAGTGGTTGGAAGGATTATCTCTCGACTGGAGCCGTGTGCGGATACAATCTGCCGGCGGGGCTTAAAAAATGTGCCAGGCTTCCGGAGCCTATTTTTACACCGGCTACGAAAGCGACAACCGGACACGATGAAAACATTTCTTTTGAACAAACAGCTGAGATTGTCGGTGAAGCGGTAGCGGATCGGTTGCGTTCCATCTCAACCCAGCTATTTCAAAAAGGTTCGGCCTATGCGGAATCTAGAGGAATTATCGTTGCAGACACCAAGTTTGAATTCGGCCAGCGAAACGGAGAGCTGATATTGATCGACGAAGTCCTGACGCCCGATAGTTCGCGTTTTTGGCCCCTTGACGTCTACGAACCTGGTCATGATCAGCCCGGTTTTGACAAACAAATTGTGCGAAATTATTGCCTCGAAATCAAATGGGACAAAAAGCCGCCTGCCCCAGAGTTACCGGAATCGGTGGTACGGAAAACGAGCGAGGCGTATCGTGAAATTTATCGGAGACTCACCGGAAACGAGATAGGATAGCAGCTATGTACAAGGCAAAAATCGATGTTACACTCAAAGAATCCGTTTCGGATCCACAAGGCCAGACGGTGCTCCAATCGCTTCGTTCACTTGGATTTCAAAACATTGAGAGCCTTCGCGTTGGCAAACATTTTGAAATGGTTCTCAACGCCAACGGTCAGGAGAAAGCAGAAAGCGATATCAAGGCGATGTGCGGGCAGTTGCTCGTGAATCCCGTGATCGAACAATATACGGTTCGGGTGGAACAAGTTTGAATGAAAGCTGGGATCGTTGTTTTTCCAGGTTCGAATTGCGATCGTGATTGCTTTCACGTATTGAGGGATGTCGTTAAAATCGATGTCGCGTACATTTGGCATAAGAGTACGTCGGTCGGAGAGATCGACCTCGTCGTTTTGCCTGGAGGATTTAGCTACGGCGATTATCTTCGCTGTGGAGCCATCGCGAGATTTTCGCCTGTGATGGAAGCGGTTGAGAGACATGCAAGGCTGGGAAGACCCGTTCTCGGCATCTGCAACGGCTTTCAAATCTTGCTCGAAGTAGGTCTTTTGCCAGGTGCCATGCTTCGAAATAAGTCCCTCCGTTTTGTTTGTAAGCACGTTCATCTCAAAACCGAAAATGCGCGCTCTATGTTTACAACCCGTTTAGAACCGGGCGAGATCCTTAAAATCCCGATTGCCCACGGCGAAGGTGGTTATTTTTGTGACGAACGAACGTTGGAGGAACTGGAAGCGAACAATCAAATTGCGTTTCGCTATGTGTCTGAAACAGGCGAGCTTGGAGATGAATTTAACCCGAATGGTTCTCTTCGCCACATTGCAGGGGTGTTAAATAAAGAAGGGAATGTGTTAGGGATGATGCCGCATCCCGAGCGGTCAAGTGAGCAGATCCTCGGTTGCGAGGACGGCCGGAAAATTTGGGATTCGATTTTGGAGGCGTATCGATAAAGAGGGTTTGAAACCTTACGTATATCTGACGTGCGCTTTCTCAGCAAGATGGAAACAGTTGCAACTCAAGAACCCAAGGTAACACAAGCATTAGCGAACACCCATGGTCTTACGGATGATGAGTTTGATCGCATCCGGACGATTTTAGGTCGAGATCCAAATTATACGGAGCTCGGAATTTTTTCCGTCATGTGGAGCGAACACTGCTCGTATAAGAATTCAAAGCCCGTGCTCGCACTTCTGCCGCGGGATGGGAAACAATTATTGGTCAAAGCGGGAGAAGAAAATGCGGGGGTCGTGGATATTGGGAGCGGCCTTGCGGTCGTATTCAAAATTGAAAGCCACAATCATCCTTCTGCGGTCGAACCATTTCAGGGCGCTGCAACGGGTGTAGGCGGTATCATTCGTGATATTTTTACGATGGGGGCCCGGCCGGTTCTGCTCACGAACTCGCTTCGGTTTGGAAGTTTAGATCGCGAGCGAAACCAGAACTTTCTGCGCGGGGTGGTCGGAGGGATAGCTCATTATGGCAATTGTGTCGGGATTCCCACGGTGGGTGGGGAAATTTATTTTGATGATTTCTACGAAGGCAATCCGCTCGTCAATGCTTTGTGTCTCGGGATCATGAAGAAAGAGGATTTGGTGCGAGGTTCTGCATCCGGCGTTGGAAATCCGGTTTATTATGTTGGTGCGACGACCGGCCGCGATGGTTTGGGAGGGGCATCTTTTGCTTCTCGTGAGCTGACGGAGGATTCTGGTCGAGATCGGCCCGCGGTTCAGGTGGGTGATCCGTTTATGGAAAAGTTGCTGCTAGAAGCATGTCTTGAGCTTGTGCATTCTCGCGCAATTGTTGGGATGCAGGATATGGGAGCGGCAGGGCTCACTTGTTCAACGTCTGAAACCGCTTCACGGGCCGGCTCTGGAATCGAAATTGATCTGTCAAAAGTCCCGCGCCGTGAAGCTGCAATGACGCCCTATGAAATCATGCTGTCAGAGTCTCAAGAGCGAATGCTTGTTATTGTCGAAAGGGGCAAAGAAAAACGCGTAGAAGAGATTTTCGAGAAGTGGGATTTAGCTGCGGTGAAATTAGGAGAAGTCAAAGATGGAAAGACGATGCGTGTTGTGGACAACGGAAGAGTCGTCGCCAACATTCCCCCAAAAGCGTTAACCGATGAAGCTCCGGTTTACAAACGAGAGGCGAAAGAACCCGCGTACTTAAGTACGACACGCAGGTTCGATCCCGGTCGAATTGAAGAGCCCAAGGACTTGAATCGAGTTCTGCTCATGTTGTTAGATGCACCCACGATTGCCTCAAAACAATGGATCTATGAGCAATATGACCATATGGTGCGGACGGATACCGTTTTTCTTCCGGGACACGATGCTGCCGTCGTCCGCATTAAAGGAATGCGAAAGGGACTTGCGATTTCGACCGATGGCAACGGTCTGTACTGTTACCTCGATCCCTATGAAGGCGGAAAAATTGCGGTGGCTGAAGCAGCAAGGAACGTCGTTTCGACGGGGGCGAAGCCGATTGCGATAACGAACTGTCTTAATTTCGGGAACCCGATGAAGCCTGACGTCTTTTGGCAGTTCCGCCGCGTGGTTGAAGGAATCGCGGAAGCTTGCCGTGTGTTGAATACCCCTGTGACCGGCGGTAATGTGAGCTTTTACAATGAGAATCCGAAAGGGGCGGTCTATCCGACGCCGACCATTGGCATGGTTGGGCTCATTGATGATGTCGACGAACGAATTCCGTCGTTTTTTACGAACGTGGGAGATTCAGTTTATATATTGGGCGATACGTTTGAGGAATTAGGGGGAAGCCAATACCTTTTGGTTTACCACGGTGTGCGGGCTGGAAGGCCGCCTCAACTCGATTTGGAAAAAGAGCGGTCACTACACCAACTCATATTGGATTGTGCCAAGTTGAGGATGATCAATTCCTGCCATGATTTGTCAGAAGGCGGACTTGCAGTCGGGCTCGCGGAAAGTTTATTAGGAACCTTAAACAAACCGTTGGGGGCTCAAGTTAATTTGCAATTTGGGACGGACGTGCGACGGGATGTGCTGCTTTTTGGCGAAAGCCAGTCGCGCGTCTTGGTTACGGTGGATTCGGCGAAGGAGCTTGAGTTGGAAAGCAGAGCAAAAGCAAGTGGCGTTCCGTGCTTCCGAATCGGAAAGGTGACGCGTTCTGGATTGCGCGTCAATGCCTGGATCCATTTAGACTCAGAAGAAATCGAGCGAACGTATCGAACCGCGATTCCTCGGAGAATGGAGTAGCGGTACGTATCTAACATCATTCACAAACGAGCGGAGAAACAATGGGCGGAGAAGGGATTAAACATCACTGCGGTGTGTTTGGGATTTTCGATCACGAAAAAGCAGCGGAGCTCACCTATTTGGGACTTTTTGCATTGCAGCATCGGGGTGAGGAAAGTGCCGGTATTGTGACCAGCGATGGGGAGCAAATGTATCTTCACCGAGCTCTGGGTCTGGTCGACGAGGCATTTTCTATGCAAGCCCTTGATAGTCTGAAAGGACGTTCTGCCATCGGACACGTGCGTTATTCTACGACCGGTTCCACCACCTTGGCTAATGCACAGCCTTACATGATTGATTACTCAAGGGGGAAAGTCGCGATCGCACACAACGGGAACCTGGTGAATGCTCAGCTTTTGCGGTCGGAACTTGAAGCCTATGGTGCTATTTTCGGAAGCACGACAGATTCGGAAATATTTGTTCATCTCATGGCGAAACCGACTTACAGGAATACGACGGAGTCCATTCTCGGTGCGGTAAAACGGGCCGAGGGGGCTTATACGATGACACTGCTGACTGCAAAGGAGATGATCGGTCTTCGGGATCCACATGGTTTCCGGCCCCTGTGCCTTGGGAAGTTAAAAGATGCGTACGTCCTTGCTTCGGAAAGCTGCGCCTTTGATTTGATCGAAGCCGAATTCATACGGGAAATAAACCCAGGGGAAGTGTTGATTGTCGACCAACATGGGTTGAGGAGTTATTATCCATTCAAGGATGAACACCCGCGCGTTGCGCAATGCATCTTCGAACATGTGTACTTTGCGCGACCGGACTCGAAGATTTTTGGTGAAAGCGTAGCACTTGTGCGCGAGCGGTTAGGGGAAATATTGGCTCGCGAGCATCCGGCAGATGCCGATTTGGTTGTCCCGGTTCCAGATTCTGGAAACTTTGCAGCGATGGGGTACGCAAAAGAATCCGGAATTCCTCTCGCGCACGGCTTTACGCGAAACCACTATATTGGCCGGACATTTATTAATCCAGTCCAAGCGGCGCGGGCGTTCAAAGTGAAGATTAAACTGAATCCGATTGTCGAGATCGTTTCAGGCAAACGCGTTGTCGTCATCGACGATTCCATTGTCCGAGGAAATACGTCCAGGTCGCGCGTGAAGCTTTTGCGTAAAGCGGGCGCGAAAGAAGTCCATATGCGAATTAGCTGTCCGCCTCACGTTTCACCCTGTTATTATGGCATCGACTTTCCTTCGCGGGAGGAATTAATTGCCTATCAAAACCCGCTCGATAAAATTAAGGAATTTCTCGACGTCGATAGTCTCGGCTATTTGAGCCACGAAGGGCTTTTAAGCGCTGTCTCGTTTCCGAAAGAAAATTATTGTACCGCCTGTTATACAGGTTCCTATCCGACCCGGCTATTTGACGAAGCAGATAAGTTTAAGTTAGAACATAGGTAAACATGGTTGCGATTGAATCATACGCTGGTGTCCCCCATTTGAAAGGGGACAGGAGCTTTAATCAGGCACTCGCGAAATTAGCCCGTTCGACCGAAATAGCGACTCAGGTTCATTTCGGAGGTTATTCGGCGCTGTTTGATATGAAGCAGTTAAAGCTTCGCGATCCACTCCTCGTCGCGACAACAGATGGGGTGGGGACGAAACTTGATGTGGCGAAGTTGGTGGGTAAGCACGACACGATCGGCATCGATTTAGTCGCGATGTCTGTCAACGATTTAATTACGTGCGGCGCAAAACCGCTTTTTTTTCTCGACTACATTGCTTCAGGTGCTTTCGATCGAAAGCGAACGATGGAAGTCCTGCGAGGCATCGCGCGCGGTTGTCGTGAATCCGGATGCGCTTTGGGCGGCGGCGAAACGGCGATCATGCCCGGCTTTTACGGCGATTCTACTTATGATTTAGCCGGTTTTGCAATCGGAGTGGTGGAACGATCGAACATGGTCAATGGCAAGCGAGTTCGGGCCGGACATGTGTTGTTAGGGCTCGCTTCTTCAGGTTTTCACGCGAACGGATTCTCGCTCATTAGAAAGGTGTTTACAAAGACAGAGCTCTCCGGAACAATCGGCCGAAAATTTTTAACGCCGACCTGCATCTACGTCAAACCAGTCCTCGATGTGATTCAGCACGTTGGGGTCGATGCGATTGCGCACATTACGGGTGGGGCCTTTTACGACAATTTGCCTCGCATTTTACCTAAAGGCTTAGGTTCAGAAGTCATGCGGGGGAGTTGGCCGATCGCCCCTTTATTTTCTGAGGTCCGTCGCCGGGCGCGCTATCCGGAACACAAAATGTATCACACGTTTAATATGGGGATCGGCATGATCCTCGTGCTTCGCCGCTCACAGGTGAATCGAGCGCAGCTCATTCTGAAAGGACACCGGATTGACTCATGGGAAATTGGCGTCGTACGGAAAGGAAGCGGAATCGATTTCAAATGATCCCCAACATTCTTGTCGTTGGCTCAGGCGGGCGCGAGCACGTGCTGGTCTGGAAAATACACCAGAGTCCGCTCGTCAAAAAAATCTATGCGGCGCCTGGAAATGCGGGCATCGCTCAACTTGCAGAATGTGTTGAGGTCAACGCCGAGGATATTGATTCGCTTCGACGGTTCGCCGCAGAGCAAAAGATTGATTTGACCGTTGTAGGTCCTGAAGTTCCTCTTGTGAATGGAATCGTTGACTCATTTGAGGCCGCGGGACTTAGGATATTTGGACCCACCAAGGCAGCCGCTCAGCTCGAAGGGAGTAAGGCGTTTGCTAAGGACTTGATGGCCCGGCTCGGGGTGCCCACGGCATCGTACGAGACGTTTGATCGTGTCGATCAAGCGAAACACTTCATGGTCCAAAAAAAACCTCCCTTTGTGATCAAAGCGGATGGTCTTGCGGCAGGAAAAGGTGTCTTGATTACGAACACGCACAAGGAGGCAGTTGACGTCGTTCGTCAGATCATTGAAAAGCGGCGCTTCGGCAATTCTGGAAAGCGCGTCGTTATCGAGGAACATTTAACTGGCGATGAACTTTCGGTATTGCTTTTTACAGATGGTTCGTCAATACTGCCGCTCGCAAGTTCGCAAGATCATAAACGCGCCTATGACGGGGACCGTGGACCCAATACAGGAGGGATGGGAGCGTATTGTCCCTGCCCTTTTGTTTCGAACGAAGAATTGAATCGGATCGTGGAAACAACCGCTCGCCCTGTGATCCAGGAATTGAATCGTCGCGGCACACCGTATCGGGGCCTTCTTTACCTTGGATTGATGATGACACCGAGTGGTCCTTACGTGTTGGAGTATAACGTCCGTTTTGGCGATCCAGAAGCGCAAGCGGTTCTGCCACGTCTGAAAACCGATATCGTACCGCTGATGCTTGAAGTTGCAGATGGGGCGTTGAAAACGAAGGCGCTCGAATGGGATACTCGTGCTTGCATAGCGGTCGTCATGGCATCGGCGGGTTATCCCGGCCCTTTCGAAAAAGGACATGAAATCGAAGGACTCGATAAGGTCAATGCGAACGGTGTATTTGTCTTTCATGCAGGTACGCGCAAGGGTTCATCCGGAAAGGTCGTGACGGATGGAGGGCGTGTGTTGGCGGTATCGGCCTTGGGTGAATCGCTGAGGGAGGCGCATGAGCGAGCGTATCGATCGATCAAGGAAATTGCCGTTAGCGGTGGCTTTTATCGGAGCGATATAGGAAAACGGGTTCTTGAAAACATGAAGGTAGGTTGAACCATGTCAAAACCTCAAGTATCAATCGTGATGGGAAGTGAAAGTGATTTGGATGTGATGCGCGAAGGAGCCAAAATTCTTTCTCATTTTGGCGTTCCGCATGAAGTCCAAGTCCTATCTGCTCATCGGAGTCCGGAACGTGTCGCTAAATTTTCTAAGGAGTTGCGCAAGCGGGGTGTGGAGGTGGTGATTGCAGGCGCAGGAGGTGCGGCACACTTGGCTGGAGCGATTGCGGCGAATACGACGATCCCCGTGATCGGTGTTCCGATGAATTCGGCGTTAAACGGTCTTGACTCGCTCCTCTCCACGGTTCAAATGCCGAGCGGGGTTCCTGTTGCCACGGTTTCCATTGGCAAATCAGGTGCGATGAATGCTGCTATTTTGGCGGTTCAAATCCTTGCGCTGCGTTCGAAAGCACTTCAGGCAAAGTTGAGTCAGCACAAAGTCGAGCTCTCGCGTTCCGTCACAGAAAAAAATAAACGATTGAAACGTGCGCCACGTAATTGGTTGAAGGGTCGGGAAATTCCCCGAGGGGTCAGTTAGTGATCACACACGATGAAGCCAAGGATTCTTCCGCTCGATCCAAAGCAAATTGATCAGGATGAATTGCGCACGATTTCTGGCGAGCTCCTGCGCGGTAAGGTGGTGGCGTTTCCGACGGAAACCGTCTATGGACTTGCAGCCTGCGTTCGTTCACCGCAGGCTGTCTCGCGGCTTTATGAATTAAAAGGGCGTGACCGAAATAAACCGTTTTCTTACCACATCGGAAGCCTTGTCACACTCGAGCGTCTCGATATTGTCCAGAGCCGCATTTTTCGATATCTCGCCAATTTGTTTTGGCCGGGTCCTGTCACATTCATTGCTTTAAATCGACGGGACGAAAAAGTCGGTATCCGATTTCCGAAACATCCGATCGCTCAGAAATTGTTGGACTGGTGTAGTGAACCGGTCCTGGCCACCAGCGCGAATCGTTCGGGAGATCGATCACCGCAGACAGCGGATGACGTATTACGCAATTTTCCGGATCAAATCGACATTGTGATTGACAGCGGGAAGTGCGAAGGGGGCAGCGATTCAACCATCGTTGATGTCGTCCAAAGGCCGCCCCAAGTTTTGCGTCGTGGCCCCTGGATCGATCGAGTTGAGGAGGCCATTCGAAAAATAGAATTGGGCCGATACCCACGGAGGAAAATCTTGATTGTGTGCACGGGGAATACGTGCCGGTCTCCGATGGCGGAAGGTTGGTTAAAAGCGGAGTTGAAACGCAAGGGCCTTGAAGAGCAGATTGAAGTCAGTTCCTGTGGAATTTGTGCGCGGGAGGGAGCTTCGGCGACTGCGGAAGCGGTTTTGACTTTGAGGAATGATGAAATATCGGTCGAGGGTTTTCAGTCGCATTTATGTCGGCGTGAGGACGTGATTTTTGCGGATCTCATCTTGGCTATGGGAGAAGAACATGAGCGGTTTATTGTCAATCTTTATCCGCCTGTGAAGGATCGCGTGATTATTTTGGGCATCGAAGACCCGATCGGAATGACGTTAGACTTTTATGAGCGGTGCTATCGATCGATTCAAGAAAAATTGTCAAAGGTGTGGGATCACGTGGTGCAATGAGGTTGAGCTTTGCGATTGCGAGCGACCACAGGGGCGTTCAACTCAAACGAGTTATTTCTGAATTCTTAAAGTCGAAGGGGTATCGGGTAGAGGATTTAGGTACCGGCTCGGAGGAATCTGTGGATTACCCCGATTATGCGTTGAAGGCAGCGGAAGCAGTGGTCCAGGGAAAGACCGATTATGCCGTCGTGATTTGCCATTCGGGGATCGGCGTCTCCGTTAGTGCGAATAAGGTGAAGGGAATACGAGCAGCCTTGTGCCATTCTGTAGGACAAGCTGAGTATGCAAAGAAGCACGCGAATGCCAATGTTCTCGCTTTGCCGTCCGGGTTTGTGGAACCTGAAGTTGCCAAAGAAATCGTTTCGACGTGGATCAAGACTGATTTCGAAGGGGGACGGCATGAGCGGAGAATTGGAAAAATAACGGATTACGAAAAAAGGAATCAATCATTGTGAAAGAAGCAAGTGAGCAATTGAGAGAAACTGATCCTGAAATTTACGAGGCGGTGCGCTCTGAGATCCGGAGGCAGAACGAGAATATTGAGTTAATCGCCAGCGAAAACTTTACCTCACTCGCCGTTTTGGAGGCAACAGGCACGGTCCTCACCAATAAATACGCGGAAGGTTATCCACGGAAGCGGTGGTATGGCGGTTGCGAATATGTAGATGTTGCTGAACAGCTTGCGATTGACCGCGCGAAAGCTCTCTTCGGTGCGGAACATGCGAATGTCCAACCTCACTCTGGAACCAGCGCAAATATTTCGGTCTTTATGGCGCTGCTCAACATGGGTGAGAAGATTCTCGCGATGGATTTGGCACATGGCGGCCATCTTTCACACGGCCATCGGCTCAATTTCTCAGGGAAGTATTACCAGATTATCCCGTATGGTGTGAGCCGTGAGACGGAGCAAATTGATTATGAAAATCTTGAGCGTTTGGCTCTCGAGTTCAAGCCCAAAATGATTTTACTCGGAGCCTCTGCTTATCCGCGCTTTATTGATTTCAAACGCGGCCGTGAGATTGCAGACAAAATCGGTGCGCTTTTGATGGTCGATATGGCGCATTTTGCCGGTTTGGTGGCTGGCGGCGTCCATCCTTCGCCGGTGCCGTACGCCGACGTCGTCACCACCACGACGCACAAAACGCTTCGGGGTCCTCGTGCGGGAATTATTCTGTGCCGCGAGCAATACGCGAAAGCGGTCGATTCGGCGGTTTTTCCGGGAACACAGGGAGGTCCCTTGATGCATGTTATTGCGGCGAAGGCGGTCTCGCTGAAGGAAGCAATGACGGATGCATTTAAGGCGTACGCCCGGCAAATTGTGAAGAATGCGAAGCAGCTTGCAACGTCCTTGGAGGAGCTCGGGTATCGTATTGTCTCGGGTGGTACCGATAATCACCTCCTGTTAGTAGACGTTAAGAGGAAGGGTTTTACCGGAAAGGACGTGCAGGATTATTTAGATCATGTCAAAATAACCGTTAATAAAAATATGATTCCCTTTGATCAAGAGTCGGCATTTAAAGCTTCCGGCATCCGACTTGGCACCCCTGCCGTGACAACGCGTGGCATGAGAGAACCGGAGATGACTGAAATAGCGAAGTTAATTGACCAAACACTGAAAGCCCCTGAAGACGAGAAAAATTTAAGAAGTGTGCGAGACAGCGTCAACGCGTTAACAAGACGATTCCCGCTCTATTCTGAGCTTTTGGGAGGGAAGGAATGAAGTGCCCCTATTGCAGAGCGGAAGCGGATAAAGTTATCGACTCACGCTCATCCACCGAAGGCTCCGTGATCCGGAGGAGGCGCGAGTGCACGAAGTGCAGCCGCCGCTACACCACGTACGAGCGGATCGAAGAGGTTCCGGTTTTTGTGATCAAAAAGGATGAGCGTCGTGAACCGTATGATCAAAGGAAAGTGCTTTCGGGCATTCATCGGGCTTGCGAAAAACGGCCGGTTCCGGTCGAAGTTCAAGAATCGATCGCGCTGGAGTTAGAGAAAATGCTTGAGGCGAAATATGAAAAAGAAGTCCCCAGCACCGTCATCGGCGAGTTTATCATGGAGCGGTTGTCAAAGATTGACCAGGTGGCATACGTCCGGTTTGCTTCTGTTTACCGTCAGTTCAAAGATATCTCACACTTCATGAAAGAGTTAAAGACGATTCTCGCAAAGAGTTGACGGATCGTGTCATGACCAACATTCTTGGCATCTCGTGTTTTTACCATGACTCCGCGGCGTGTCTCGTTCGGGACGGCATCATTGTGGCCGCGGCTCAAGAAGAGCGGTTTACGCGCAGGAAACATGACTTTGAATTTCCGCGCCGTTCGATCGAGTACTGCTTGAAAGAAGGTGCGATCACCACACGCAACCTCGATTATGTTGCTTTTTACGAAAAACCGTTTCTCAAATTTGAACGCATTCTTCAAACCTATGTTGCCTACGCGCCACGCGGCTTTCGGTCATTCGTAAAAGCGATACCGCTTTGGATCAAGCACCGACTTTGGATCCCTGACCAGATACGCAAAGAGCTTCGATACGAAGGAAAGATCATTTTCCCCGAGCATCACGAGTCTCATGCCGCCTCTGCTTTTTTCCCATCGCCGTTTGAGCGAGCGGCGATCTTGACGGCCGACGGAGTCGGTGAGTGGGCGACGGCGAGCCTTGGGCATGGATCAGAGAATCAGCTTGACCTTCTATCGGAGATTCACTTTCCGCATTCGGTAGGATTGCTTTATTCGGCTTTTACCTACTACACGGGCTTTAAGGTAAATTCTGCGGAATACAAAGTAATGGGTCTTGCCCCTTACGGTGAGCCTAAGTATGTGAGCTCCATTTTAGATCACCTGATCGATCTAAAGGAGGATGGTTCTTTTAAGCTGGATATGTCCTATTTCAATTACTGCGCGGGGTTGACCATGACGAATGAAAAATTTCACAGACTCTTTGGCGGTCCTCCTAGGAAACCCGAAACCGCCATTCGTCAGCGTGATATGGATTTGGCCCGATCCATCCAGGCTGTGACCGAAGAGATCATGCTTCGGATGGCACGCTACGCGCGCAAACTGACGGGTGAAGAAAACCTATGTTTAAGTGGAGGGGTGGCGCTCAATTGTGTTGCAAACGGCCGGATTGTAAAAGATGGGCCGTTTAAGCATGTTTGGATTCAACCTGCTGCGGGAGATGCTGGGGGAGCATTGGGTGCGGCACTGATTGCTTGGCACCATTATTTGGATCAGCCGAGAAAGGTGAATGGGGACGATGCCCAGATGGGTTCATTTTTGGGCCCTAGATTTTCCAATGCCGAGATAGAAACGTTTTTAAATCGGGAGCGCACCGTGTATGAACAGTACGAGACGAAGGAACTGATCAGAAAAACGGCAGGATTAATAAACGGGGGAAATGTGGTTGGATGGTTTCAAGACCGCATGGAGTTTGGGCCCAGGGCATTGGGCGCTCGCAGCATTATCGGTGATGCGCGAAACGCGGACATGCAATCGCGAATGAACTTAAAAATTAAGTTTCGTGAGTCTTTCCGTCCGTTTGCGCCTTCTGTCCTGGAGGACGACGCGTCCGAGTGGTTTGACATCAATTCGAAAAGTCCTTATATGTTGCTCGTGGCCGGCGTTGACGAGAAACATAGAATCAATTCCGTAAATGGTGAACGACGAGGCTTTGAGTTACTCAAGGAAAGGCGGTCCGACTTACCAGCGGTTACTCATGTGGATTATTCGGCCCGCCTTCAGACGGTAGACGCCAAACGAAATCCGTTGTACTACGATTTGTTAAAGGAATTTAAGAAGCAGACAGCCTGTTCCGTGATCGTGAATACGTCTTTTAATGTCCGGGGGGAGCCGATCGTGTGCACACCGGAAGACGCGTTTCGGTGCTTTATGCGGACGGAGATGGATTATTTGGTGATCGGAAATTTTATTTTGGATAAGAGAAAACAAAAGAAGGTTTCTCTGGCGAAGGAATCTTATGCTGAGCTCGATTAAAAGAACGTGGAATGAAGTTTCGGTCGATCCGAAAACGGTTCGAACTTTCGGATTTATTCTTTCCGGCTTTTTCCTGTTGTTTCCGCTCCTTACCACTTTGATGGGTGTTGTTTTGGCCCGGAAACCAGTGCACTACTGGTTTGGCTGGCCTCTTCTCAGTGCGGTTGCGTTCTTCGCCAATCTTTTTCTTCCGTTCGTCATGGGGGTGGTTTATCGTGTCGCAATGTTCGTTGCGTACGGGGTTTCTTGGATGGTCGTCCGCATCGTCTTGGGAATCCTGTTTTACCTGGTTTTGTCGCCGCTCAGCATTGCGATGCGGCTCGCAGGAAAGGATTTACTCGATCAAAAGATGGAGCCCGCGCGCGATACCTACTGGAAAAAACGTCCGCCGAAGCCGCCTCGTTCACAGTATGAACGATTATTCTAGAGGTTCTCTCTCATGAGTAAGATCTACATTTTGAAAGAGCTTTGGGATTTTTTGAGGGTGCGGAAGAAGTGGTGGCTTGCGCCGATCCTTATTGTTTTGGTGCTTCTGGGGGCACTCATCGTTCTGACGGAAAGCACCGCCGTCGCCCCATTCGTTTACACGCTTTTTTAACCCTCGTCATGCTCACGCGCCTCAGGCACGCTGTCGAGCCACCGGCGGCATTTGTCGCCCGTCTGTTTCTTCGCCTCGGCTTTAGTCCTAACGGCCTCACCTTGTTGACGTTATTCGTCAGCGGGTTGGCCTGTCTCCTCTTTCTTTGGAACCGGAATGCAGTCCTCTTTGGCACCCTGATGATTGTGTTCGGTTTGTTTGACAGTGTCGACGGCGCGCTCGCCCGAATCAGCCATCGTGTGACCAAATTTGGGTCCTACTTAGACGCTTTGTGTGACCGACTTTTTGAGACCGCCGCTGCTCTGGTGGTCGCATGGGTGAGTGGATACTGGCTATTAAGCTTTCTCCTTATTTCGGGTGCATTGCTGATTAGTTATGCCAAGGCGCGCGCCGCGATGGAAATTCCAATTTCCAACAATGAATGGCCCGATTTGATGGAGCGGACGGAGCGCGGCCTCATTTTTGCTTTTGGAGTTATTGCCTGGGGCCTTTACCCGAAGCCGGTTTTTGGACAGGATCTTTTGTTTTGGATGCTTGCCGTCCTTAATGTTCTTGTGTACGCAACTCTTATTCAACGCTTCTTCCGTGCCCGCCGCCTGATCCGGTCACGGACATAGGATCGAATTACAAGAGCAAGAACAACCAAGGCAGACATTCCAGGAAGGATGCTTCCCACGCGCGCGAAAAGCGTTTTCGTTGAAATCGGGTAAACGTCAGCCACAAGAACCCTTCTCTCATCGAGTCTGCTTTGCGTGATGATTCGTCCATTTGGATCGATGACAGCTGAAAAGCCGTTGGGCGAAACTCGAATCAGGAATCTTCCGGTTTCGATTGCGCGAATTTGGTCGTGGAGAAGGTGGTAATTTGGCAGTCGCGTTTTCAAGAAGTGACCGGGGTTAGACAAGGCAAAGAGAAGCTGCGCTTCGTGCTCGACCCACTTTTTTCCCTGTCTTGGATCAACATCTTCATAGCAGAGCATGACCCCAATAGGAATTTCATCGATTACCAGAGGGTTATGTTCCGTTCCGAGCACTTGACCGATTTCGCGAAAAGGCGGCGCCGTGACGGCTTGGTATTCTTGAACGTGACCATCAGGCGTAAATAAAAGTGCCGAGTTGGTCCGTTCGCCCTCGACGAAATTCCCACCGGATTCTTTGGGAAGGTAAGTGCCCAGGAGGATCGACGTCCTATTTTGTTGGGCTAAAGTAACGAGCCACTCAGACTCGCGGAGGACATCTTTCGGGAGACCGTACTGCGGAAAAACGACCAGATCTACCAAAGGACCATAATGTTTGATCGCTTCTTCGTATGTCGTGAACAGGTCGTTGCGGTTTAAGTATCGCCACTGCGTTTCGATGGGGAAATTGTGCTGGATCAGGGCCACTTTGAGCGATTCTTGCTTGGGCGGTTGTGGAGCTTGTGTGACACCGAGCGTGGTAATTAAAAGTAACGGGATCAAGCCAGACCGAAAAACTCCCTTCCTTAAATAGAACCAGTGGTAGAGGACTGAGTTGCCGAGCACAATGAGCACGGCGATTCCGGAAACGCCGGTCACGTACGCGATGAGCGGAAAGTGGGGCGCTTGTGAGAGCGAGATTTGATCTCCGATGATCCCGATCGGTGTGAAGGAATAGAGGAAGCTTACGGCAGACCAAGCGAGCGGCGGAGCAATCAAGCGAACGAAATGATTGCGGGTTTTCTGCCAGATCGCTCTGGTTAAGCTCAGGAAAACACCAATGAGTGGTGCTGCAAGCAAGAGCACGATGGCGAAGATTCGAACTTCATAATAAACAAGTGAGTATAAATAGGCTGAGAAATAAAACAGTCCGAGTCCAGTACCGGTTACAAAACTCGGAATCAGTCTTAATCTTCGGATGAGCACGAGAGCCGGTACGAAAGCAAACCAAATGAGCCAGTTGAGAAAGGGAACGAGGACCGAGACAATGAGCAAGACACCGGATGCAATAAAGAGGAAACACATGGTTCCTAGATGCACACTTCATTATAAGCGGTTACAAATTTTCTTGTCTACAGCTAAGAGGTTTTCGGAATCGGCCGTAACGGTCATTGCGGGCGAGGGATCTGCCTGGATCGCATCCTCGCAATGACGGATGGCCGTATTGCGGTATGATTGACAGGGTCATCGCTAATTGATAAACTGACCGAAAGTCAGATTTTTATTTCTTAGGAAAAAGTGAGCTACGTGAAATTTCATACGATTGAAGAACTGGTAGATGAGGTCCGAAAAGGCCATCTTGTTGTCATGGCTGATGATGAGTCGCGCGAGAATGAGGGAGATCTGATTCTCGCGGCTCAATTTGTCACGCCCGAGAAAATCAATTTTATGATGAGAGAAGGGCGGGGGCTTATTTGTGTCCCTCTTCCGGATGAGCGCCTATTTCGGCTGGGCCTCAGAGACATGGTGACAAGATCGGAAGATCCTATGAGGACGGCATTTACAGTTTCAGTAGATGCAAGTCTTGGTATTACGACGGGTGTCTCTGCGTATGACCGGGCTCGCACGATCGAGGTTTTGGCCGACCTCAAGTCGAAACCTGCCGATTTGACAACCCCCGGCCACGTTTTTCCATTGAGAGCGAAGACAGGCGGCGTCTTGATTCGCGCTGGACATACCGAAGCCGCTGTGGATTTGGCGCGGCTGGCTGGGTTGACACCTGCAGGTGTCATCTGTGAAATCGTAAACGATGATGGAACGATGGCTCGTGTGCCGCAGCTATTCGAGTTTGCCTGCAGCCAGGGAATTAAGATTGGAACGATTCAGTCTCTGATCGAATACCGCCGGCGGTTTGACAAATTGGTCGAGAAGGTTGCAGAAGCAGATTTGCCGACCGAGACAGGTCTTTGGAGTATGAAGGTCTACCGTTCGCGTATCGACGGTAAGGAACATGTCGCGCTGGTCAAGGGGGAACTCTCTGAAGCGCCCACAATGGTACGAGTTCATTCAGAGTGTTTCACGAGTGAAGTTTTTGGATCCTTACGTTGTGATTGTCGGGAGCAAATCATCTCCGCAATGAGTATGATTGAACAGGAAAAGAAAGGTGTCTTGCTGTACATCCGTCAGGAAGGACGAGGAATCGGACTTGTGAATAAGTTGAAAGCTTATCGGCTCCAGGATCAAGGTCTTGATACGGTCGAAGCAAACGAGGAATTGGGCTTTAAGCCGGATCTGCGCGAGTATGGAACCGGTGCCCAGATTTTAAAGGATCTAGGGCTTTTCGAGATTCGTTTACTGACGAATAATCCCAGAAAAATTGTTGGTTTGGAAGGGCACGGTTTAAAAGTCATAGAGCGTATTCAACTTGAGATAAGGGCTCACGCTTATAACAAAAAGTATCTTCAAGCGAAGCAAGAAAAGATGGGTCATTTGCTGACCCATTTGGGACATCACTGAGATGGCAAAAATCCTAGAGGGCGATTCTTACGGACAAGGACTTCGGCTTGGGATTGTGGTGTCCCGTTTTAATGAATTTGTGACCCGCTCCATGCTGGATGGGGCGTTGAACGAGTTGCGGCGGGCTCGTGTTCGAGAAGCGGACATCACCGTAGTCTGGGTACCGGGCGCCCGTGAAATTCCGGTCGCTGGCCTAAAGCTCGTTGAGAACGAGAAACCGGATGCAATCATCGCGCTCGGATGTATCATCCGGGGAGAAACGTCTCACTATGAACACATCGCTCAAAGTGTGAGCGACGGAATCCAACGTGTCGCGTTAGAGAAAAAAGTGCCGGTCGGGTTTGGCGTCTTGACCGTTGAGACCATGGAGCAGGCAATGGAGCGTGCCGGTGGCAAGTTTGGCAATCGCGGTCGTGATACGGCACGTTCTGCGTTGGAAATGGCCCGATTGGTACAGCTGCTTGAAGACGAGTCGGAAAAAGAAAAGACACTTGAACGACTTATTGAAGATGAATTGAAGCGGTAGGCCGGTGCTTCCACGGCGCTTGTTACGGGGTTGGTTGCGTGTACGAAACGACGTGTCCGGCCGAGTAGGTGTTCTTTGAAGATTGGTTTATGCGGAAGCGGACGCAAGCGCGTGAATGTGCTTTGAAAATTCTTTATCAGTCGGATATTACTCAGGATCCGCCCGACGATATTTTACCTTCCTTTTGGGACTTTCATCCTGTTCCGGACGATGTTCGTCGGTTCGCAGAGTGTCTTGTTCGGGGAACACAGAGTCACCTCAGTGCAATCGATCAAAAAATTATTCAATATACGGAAAACTGGGATCTGGGACGGATAGCGGTGGTGGATCGGAACATCCTCCGTTTTTCTATTTACGAGCTGCTTTACATGGACGATATCCCGCCAAAAGTGACGATCAATGAGGCGGTGAATATTGCGAAGAAATACTCTCAAGCGGATGCAGGGAAGTTCGTGAATGGGATTTTAGACAAGATTAACCATTCTGAGGCGATCGCGTCATCGAAAACGAGACATAAGGAGGAGTCGGAAAAGTGAATGAGTTGTCGTTGCGAGTAGACGATCGAGCGGGTTCGGGGCACGCGCTGCAATCAAACATTCTGGGATGGGCTGACTTGTCTGCGGGTAGGCTTCTGCGGTCTTCTCGTGCGCTGCGTCGTAATGACAGCAGCAGGAATGGATATCACAGGGTCTCGCAGGATGAGCGTTTTATGGCGCACGCGCTTGAGTTGGCTGAGCGGGGTCGTGGTTTCGTAAGTCCTAATCCTATGGTTGGAGCGTGTATTGTGAAGTATGGCCGTTTAATTGGACAAGGATACCATGCATGTTTCGGTTCTGCACATGCTGAGATCATGGCTCTTCGCCAGTCAGGGGGTCTCGTACGTGGAGCAACGATGTATGTAACGCTTGAACCATGTTCGACATACGGCAAGACGCCGCCTTGCGTGGAAGCCATTCGCGAAGCGAAGATAAAACGGGTCGTCATCGCAACGATGGATCCAAACCCCAGTCACGCGGGACGCGGACGCACCATTCTGAAACGTTATGGGATTCAGGTGACAACCGGTGTTCTGCGTCGAGCTGCCGAAGTCCAGATCGAAGCCTATTCGAAGTGGATGCGGACGGGTGTCCCATTCGTCATTTTGAAGATGGCGCAAAGTCTTGACGGAAAAATTGCGTCTCGAACGGGCGAAAGCAAATGGATCTCAGGATCACGAGCGCGCAAATGGGTTCATGATTTGCGTGCGTCTTGTGATGCGGTCTTAGTGGGGAGGAATACGGTGGCAGCGGATGACCCGCTTCTCACCGTGCGAAACGGGAAATGTCGAAAATCCCCGTGGCGCATTATCCTGGATCGCTCCGGAACTTGTTCCCCCAAGGCACGCGTGTTCGGTGAGGGTGCGCCGACGATCCTTGCGTGTTCTGAGCGTTTGATGGATGAGGCAGCGAGAAAATTTCGAAGGACAAAGGTGACGTTTTGCCCTTTAAAAGTCAATCAGGGGCGTCTCGATCTGGCTGCATTGCTGCGCTGCTTAGGTTCTATCGGCATCACGTCTCTTTTAGTGGAAGGCGGAGGAGAAGTGGCGTGGAGTTTTATCGACGGGCGGCTCGTGGATAAGCTGGTGTGGATTGTTGCGCCCAAGATTGTGGGTGGGCGGGATGCGAAAACGTCTGTGGAAGGATTGGGATTCGAAGCCATCTCAGAAGCCGCTCGTGTTCGCATGATCCGGATGGTTCTTGTGGGAGAAGATCTCGTCTTTGAGGGGCGCCTCGATTCTACATGTTTTCGGGAATCATTGAACGTCAAGCAAGGCTAGTTAAAAAAAAACGCAGGGGCAAGCATCTGACCTTGACGTTTCAAACGATCGCTATGGAAAGGCCATTAAAACGAGGCGAGAGTGTGTCGATCAATGGAGTGTGCCTGACGGCGGCCGGACGTCCAAACCGCAATCGGTTTTCTGTCGAAATCGTCCCGGAAACGTTTGAGCAGACCACGTTGGGGCGTCTGCGGCATGGCGAAAAGGTTAATTTGGAGCGGTCTCTTAAGTGGGGGGAGCGTATCGGCGGCCATTTTGTTTTGGGCCATGTGGATGGGGTGGGACAAATCGTTCAAAGGCGGGTTCATGGCAAAAGCATCGCGTTGCAAATTGATGCGCCTTGGAGTGTCTTGCAGCATCTTGTTCCAAAGGGTTCGATCGCGATTGACGGTGTGAGTTTTACCCTTCAGAAACTTTCGGGCCGTCGATTCACGGTCGCCGTTGTCCCGCACACAGCAAGAAATACGACCCTTGGAGAGAAGAAGCAAAGGGAACTGGTCAACTTAGAAGCGGATGTCATCGCGAAACACCTCGCACGTTTGATTGACCCTCCGCGCTCGTACGCAGCAGAACTGACATAATGGATGGCGACATCGAGGAAATGGTGGGATGAAGCTGATTCTCATTAGACATGGGGAAACGGAGTGGGTGCGGAACCGCATGTATCAAGGTTCCGCGGACGTGCCCTTAAACGCACGCGGTTTGCGTCAAGCGCGTCTGGTGGCGCGGTCGGTCGGAAAAGAGCAGCCCTTTGCGATTTATGCATCCGAACGGACTCGCGTTCTAGAAACCGCACGCATGCTTGGCAGAACGTGTTCGCGGAAGGTGATCGTGGATCCTCGATTAAATGAGTTATCATTTGGAAGGTGGGAGGGTTACTCATTTGAGGATGTTTATGCGCGATATCCAAAAGAGGTACGCCAATGGTATCGCGCCGCTTGGTCGAGTCGACCCTTGGGTGGCGAGTCCCTGAAATCACTGAAGAGTAGGGTATGTTCGTTTTTCGAACAGCTCAAGGACAAGTTTGCGCATCGGAAGGGTACGTGTGTCGTTGTGACACATGGCGGGCCCATTCGCATGTTTTTCGTTTGTACCTTCAGGATGTCACCAGAGCTGTTCTGGTCTCTGCGCGTTGATCCAGCGTCAATTCATGTTTTTGATATCAAGAAGAACTACCAGGAAGTCGTTCTATTAAATAGCCAGTTTCATTTAGATGGGTGCGTCACCAACTATTAAGATTCACCGGAGTGCAGGAGGAAATAATGAATAGCAAGCTGAGATGGATAAGTTGGATTGGCATGATTGGTTTTATTTCATGTCTCGTTTTAGAGCCTCTAGTGTTTGCACAAGAAAAAGAAGCAGAAACAACTCAGGAAACCGAAGCCACCCCGGAGTCAGCGGGGAACCGGATGTTAAAACGGGCCAGTCATGGTATTAGCAATATGGTTTATGGGCCCCTGGAGATACCGTACCAGATGAAAGCTGAAATCAAACGCAGTGATCCGGTCCGTGGTTTCTTTCCTGGTTTGGTCAAAGGAGTTGGCTGGAGTATTGCGCGAAACGCCGTTGGTCTTTTCGAGGTGCTGACATTTTTCCGGGAGGATGAGCCCGTGCTCCCAGAATTTGATACCGAGTGGCTCTACGCATGATCATGTTTTGCGGCGCCGAGATGCTTCCTGCAGGGAAGAAGGGATAGCTCGCTTTCTAAGGATAACACTCTTTCCTGCGTTTCAGCCGCTCATCCTTCGTGAATCCATGTGTCTACCACTTGATGCAGTAATCCCCGACGTCATTGCGAGGATGCGTTCCAGGCGCAGACGAAGCAATCTCAGAACGTAGATTGCTTCCGCCACACTACCGGCGGACAAGTCGGCGATGCTTTGGGACGCTGCCTCGCAATGACGACTGCATGGAGTGGTACGCACCCGTGAATCCCTTTATTCTTGACTGCTACGTGGCTACTCGATACAATGACGGTTGTTTTCCGCAAGTTGCGAGAATAGATAACACTTTAGTACAAGTGAACTCGTCATTCTTTCTGGTGTGCTGTGCAAATTAATCTGACAAAGGATTAGGATCACCTGTCATGTTGCTCGGAAAAAAGTCAAAACTTGAAAAGCAGGCTAAATGGGCCCTGATTCTCGATCGGCCCCAGGATGAGTTTTCTAAGAATCGGACGGTCACGAAACTAGCCCAAAGCTTCCCCCTTTCTCCAGAAGAAGCTCGGGATTTAGTTGACAATACACCGCTGATCTTGTTGGATGATCTTTCTCACGAAGACGGAGCGAAGGCGAAAGAATATTTTTCGAAAGCCAAGGTCGACTGCTTCCTGACAAGCGATACCCTCACGAAGCGGAAATGTTTCCGGACCGTCTGGCCGGAAACGCTCGACATCAGTACATTGCTCCGTGAAGAGCTGGGTCAGGAAGAACCGGCGACCGACCTGTCTGAGTTGGATTCGGAACGGCCTCAGGTGGCTGCGTTACCTGGGAGTCCCGAGATGCGTTCCATTTCGCAGTTTGCTGTCAGTGAACCACCGCCCGCGCAAACGGGTTCTCTAGAGCAGTTGTCGAAGGAACAAAAACAGCTGAGAACACTCACGTTGGAACTTCAAAAGGAGAATGAGAAGCTTCGATTGCAGACCGAAACGGTGGTGGATGAGGTGAAGGTGCGCGAACGCGAGCGTTTTGATAAAAAAGCACAGGAGTTCGAGACGGACCGCTCCCGTCTTGAAAATGAGTTGCGGCGAATCCATGATGAAAACGTAAAGTTGCATTCAGAGGCTGCTCAATTGCAGGAGGATACGAAGAAGCTCGTAGAGGCGGCAGAACGGCAGGCAATCGAGGACGTCAGGAAGCAATCTGCCGAATGGGAGGCGAAACTCGAAGAAGTCCGTGCGGAGTGTGAGCGTCTGCAGACGCTAGCGGACGATACGAAGCGCGAATGTAAACGTTTCGAGATGGAATTAAGCCGCGAGCAGGAGGCTCGACGTCGTGCGGAAAAAGGTGAGAAGCAGTGCCAATCGGAATGGGAGCAGGCGCAAAAAGATCTCCTGGCGGTACAGACGGAAAGCGAAGAGCTGAAACGGAGGGTAAGTGAAACCCAAGGGAGCTTTGTTCAGTTAGGAGAGATGCGCGATGAATGTGGGCGTTTGCAGGCGCTTTTACAGGATGCGGAGAAAAAGTGGAAGCAATTACAATCGGAGTTGAATCAAGAGCGGGTTGCACGAGGTCATGCGGAAGATAACGCGAAGCACTATGAGTCGGAATGGAAACGAGCAGAAATAGATCTCTCTGCGATGCGGACGGAGTCTGAAGAGCTGAATCAGAGACTAAGCGAAGTGCAAGCGAGATGGGTCGAGTCCAGACAGCAATTGGAACATCTGCGCGCCGAGCTTCATCATCGCATCGAGTCGCAGAAAGCCGAACTTGAGGAGTGGAAGCGAAAAGCCGATGATTGGAGTGCCAACTGTTCGAAAATGGCCAAAGAAAACGAGTTTTTGCGGACGCAACAGAGTGAAGAGATGGACAGCCTTCGGCTCAGGAATCGTGAGTTAACCGATGAGCTTGAAGCAGCGCAAAAGAGAATCCGAGATTTTGTGAACAAGTCGGAACAACATGAGGTAGTGCGAAAGAGGACCAAAGTTGCTAATGAACTGGCAGAACATGAGGCGAGATTAAAAGCGTTGGTTCAGCAGCAACAAACTTTGGAAACGGAACTCCAACGGAGTGAAGAAAGTTTGAGGCACGTATTACGCGACCAGGAAACGGTTGAGCGCGAAATGATGAAGGCAAAGCAAGTGCAAAAGTATCTGATGGAGCAGACCAAAACCAGGGGATAACTTCGATCGTTTCGTTCCAAAAGTGGAAGCAATCAAAGGAAACCGTTTCAAAATGCGGGTGCCGACCTGCCTTTATCATGTCCTTAGTCCGGTTTTCTCATCAATTTGGCGGATTGATGAGAAAACCGCTTTGGACGCACGAAGTTACGTCCAAAGTTTTGCGCCCCTCTCAAAACGGGGCGCAAAAGACAACCCCTGTGGTACAAATGGACAAGCCCATTTGCACCACAGCC
>MHFT01000021.1:8623-9180 GCA_001804315.1 Omnitrophica bacterium RIFCSPLOWO2_12_FULL_50_11 | reverse complement strand
TTGGGGCGAAGCCATTTCGAGTTTGATTCCAAGATCTGTCATGAGGAGCCGCCAAGACAGGACGCCAACCGTTGGCGTTGACAATAAACCGCACCTTCGTGACGACACCAACGATGGAAGCGATACGACGAGACAAAAATTAATCCGCCTGAATCAAGAGCAAGCGTGTGCATTTGACCAAATTAAGTCCGCGATTGACCGGCAGCAACATTCAGAAATGTTCGTCTTTGGTGTCACCGGTTCTGGGAAAACCGAACTTTACATTCGTGCGATTAAGGAAATCCTAAAACGCGGTGGAAGCGCGATTTGCCTCGTTCCGGAAATTGCATTGACAGAGCAGCTGAAGCATTTTTTTGGCGGGCACTTTCATCATGAATTAGAAATATTGCACAGTCAGCTGACGGATCGAGAACGTTACACGGCTTGGCAAAAGATACGGCAAGGGAAAAGACATGTTATTCTCGGGGCTCGTTCAGCAGTTTTCGCCCCTGTCAAGCAGCTCGGCCTGATCATCATGGATGAGGAACAAGAAGGAAGTTACAAACAGGACCAGTCGC
>MHFT01000021.1:0-8596 GCA_001804315.1 Omnitrophica bacterium RIFCSPLOWO2_12_FULL_50_11 | reverse complement strand
AGTTACAAACAGGACCAGTCGCCACGATATCATGCGCGAGAGGTAGCACGCTGGCGGGCACACGATTTAAGCATCCCGTTTCTGATGGGGACGGCAACTCCGACGCTTGAAACAATGTATCGTGTTTCCACAGGAAAGGTGCAATTGTTACCCTTAACGAAACGTGTGGATGCGCGTCCATTGCCGGAGGTAAAAGTCATTGACCTCAAGCAAGCCGAAGATATCAGTAAGAAATCAGCCGTTATTTCGTTCGAACTCCGCCATGCTATCGAAGAAGCGCTCCAAGCAAAAGCTGGTATCTTGATCATGCTCAATCGACGCGGATTTTCGACGCATATCCGCTGTACGCGGTGCCACAAAGATTTTTTTTGTCCGCAGTGTGCGGTGGCTTTGACCTTTCATCAAAAAGATCAAGCATTGATTTGCCACTACTGCAATTTACATATGGAAATTCCATCGCGATGCCCTGATTGCCAACATCCCCTCTTTAAGTTCCTGGGCATTGGCACTGAAAAGGTGGAGAGTGAGCTCGCAAGACTTTTTCCACAAGCTCGAATCGGCCGATTGGACACGGACACGACACGCAAAAGGGGAGCGCATGAGCAAATTTTAAGCCGTTTTCGCGGACGCGACATTGACATTTTAGTCGGAACGCAGATGATCGCAAAAGGATTTGACTTTCACCATGTCACACTGGTGGGCATCATTAGCGCTGATACCGGCCTCTTGCTCCCGGACTTCCGTTCCAGTGAACGGACGTTCCAGCTGCTGACCCAGATGGCTGGCCGCACTGGGCGGGGCAACGAACCAGGCCGCGTTTTGGTTCAAACCTATTCGCCGCATCATTACAGCATTCAATACGCTGCCAAACATGAATATTCTGGGTTCTTCGCGGAAGAAATCGCTCGGCGCCGAGCGTTACGATATCCGCCTTTTACTAAAATTATTAATCTTATCTTTAGGGGAAAGGATGAGCCAAGTGTCCATGATCGTTCGATTGCGTTCCGGAATCTCCTTATGTCCGATCGCAATAGCGACGAGACTGAAGTTCTTGGCCCTGCTCCTCTTCCGCTTTACCGCTTAAGAGGCCAATTTCGCTGGCACCTCATGCTCCGTGGATTTGAGGTTGAGTCCATGGCCGGCTGGGTCCGAACAGCGCTCCAAGGCTTAAAGCGCAAGAAAGACGTCTTCCTTGCGATCGACGTGGAACCCATCTCGATTTTATGACCTCGTAAACAAGAGCTGCACGTGGCGATTCTGAAAGTCGTTCGGCATCCAAATCCTATTTTGTCTCAAAAAGCGCTTCCTGTGTTACGGGTCAACCGCAAATTGCGCCGTCTCGTTCACGATATGATTGAAACCATGTATCAGGAGGATGGAGTAGGACTGGCTGCACCGCAAGTAGGAGTTCCAAAACAAATTGTCGTTATTTCGCCTCAAGGAACACGCGGTGAAGAGCAGGTTTTATTCAACCTTCAAGTGATTGAATGCTCTTCCAAGCAAGAGGTTGACGCCGAGGGCTGCCTCAGCTTGCCGGGCTTGACCGCTGAAATTCCGCGAGCCCGAAAGATTGCTTATACGGCGCTCGATTTAAATGGTTTTCCGGTAAGGGAAACCGCTGAAGGATTTCATGCTCGCGTGATCCAGCACGAACGAGATCATCTCAACGGTATTTTGATCTTAAAGTACGCGGCCTCTCTACGATGAATGCAGTGATCGGAAACACCGGCCCGTCACCTTTAAAAACCATCAGGATTATTTTCTTTGGTTCTTCGACTTTTTCGCTGCCCATCCTGTCTGCACTTCTTTCTTCCACATACTCAGTTGTTCAGGTGGTCACAACACCCGATCGTAGAAAGGGAAGAGGTCAAAAAGTACTGCCCTCGGTCGTCAAGATCTTTGCACAGGAGAAGGGCTTACCGCTCGTCGACCCAGAAAAATTATCTGAGCCAAAGATTGCCGAAACCACAAGAAAGTTGGAACCGGATTTTATCGTCATTGGTTCCTACGGGAAAATCGTGCCGCACGCTATTTTCAAATCTCCTCAAGTGGCGGCACTGAACGTCCACCCCTCCTTGCTTCCGAAATATCGCGGTGCTTCACCCATTCAACAAGCCATTATTGAGGGAGACTCCGTTACCGGCGTGAGCATCGCAGAGGTGACAGACCAATTAGATGCAGGCGACCTGTTCGGCCACGTTTCAACTAAAATAGATGAACATGAGAATGCGCTTGAATTAAGTTCGCGCCTGGCGCAGCTTGCCGGAACGCTTCTCCTGGGCGTGCTTGAAAAATTTCTGTCGAAAACAGTCGGGAGAACACCGCAGGATGGATCAGAAGCAACCTATGCGAAAAAACTCGATAAAGGTTTTGGCAATATCCACTGGACAAAATCCGTACTCGAGATTCATAATCAGATTCGGGCCTGTGTGCCCTGGCCGTCTGCTTTCACGTCACTTTACGGCAAACGGGTGAAAATCATAAAGAGTGATTTTCTTAAGGAAGATGCACGGGCCGAACACAAAGCCGGAGCCATCGTTGACATCGTTCCAAACAGCGGGATTCATGTCCAGACAGGCTCCGGCATCTTGATCTTGAAACAGATGCAGCTCGAAGGTCGCCGCGAAATGGATGGATATCAATTCGCGCTTGGGCAGAGACTTTCAAAAGGGGATCGATTCGGTGGATCATGAAACGCATACTTCATCTGACCACCCATCTTAATATTGGTGGAATTACTTCTTATATTAAACTTGTCACCAAAGAGATGCTCAATGAGGGCTACTCCTTCTACGTTGGATCGAGCGGCGGCACTCAAGAACAGGTGCTCGCAGCTCAGGGTGTGACGTGTGTCCGATTCAACATTCGGACCAAGAGCGAAATAAGCCCAAAGGTTTTCTTGGCCATTTCACCTTTAATCGAATTCATCCGCCGCGAAAAGATCGATTTAATTCACGCCCATACGCGAGTGACACAAATCCTCGCCTGGTGGGTTCAACGGTTCACAAAAATTCCTTACGTCTCTACGTGTCATGGATTTTATAAAAGGCGTCTTGGAAGGAAACTGATCCCGGCTTGGGGCAATCACGTGGTCGCGATCAGCAAACCGGTGGAAGATTCGCTCATTCATGACTTCCGCGTGAGTGAGGAAAAAGTGAGCACGGTCTTTAATGCGATCGATATCCCTGAGCTCCTTCAGCGATATCGTGAGAAGGACCCTAAATCCATTCGTCGCGAGCTTCGTTTGCCTGAATCTTGCCAAGTGGTAGGCATCATCGCCCGCATCGTTGCAGATAAAGGCCATGAATTCTTTCTGCGAGCAGCACAAAGATTGCTCCGCGGTTCTTTTCCAAAAATTAAAATTCTCATTGTGGGGGAAGGCCCTGATATGAAGCGGATGCAACAATTAGCGCGGAAACTAAAGATTGAGCATTCCGTTCTTTTTCTTGGAAATATGCAGGATGTAACTTACCCGCTGGCTGTGATCGACGTTTTTGTCCTGCCAGCCGTTTGGCGTGAGGGTTTTGGCTTGTCGATCATCGAAGCAATGGCGGTTTGTAAGCCTGTAATTGTCACGAACATTTGGGCCCTGAACGAACTCGTACAAAATAAGGTGAACGGTTTGCTCGTGGAACCAAAAGACGTAGACGGTCTCGCCGCTGCAATGGGGGAATTGCTGAGCGACGAAGAACTCCACAATCGGGTGGCGATGAATGGGTGTCAAATGGTGAAAGAGACATTCTCGATCGTGCAAATGTCGTCTTCCATCCATCGTATTTACACCCAGGTATTATCCCAAGAGACGAGCAGCGCATGAATTGGGATGCGGCCATGATGTTCAAGAAATTTTCTTGTTACGAAATTTTCTCTTTACATGAAAATTGACTTCATGTAATATTTTTTTGCAGGCGCTTGATCGGTCGGATCAAGCACAAAAGGGAAAAGCTGTGTGAAACAGCTACGGTCCCGCCGCTGTGACTGGGGACAAATCTCGCGGGCCACCGGAACTCATCTCTCTTAGATGGAATTCTGGGAAGGGCGAGAGGCGAATGATCCAGAAGTCAGAATACCTTCCTGCAGAGTTCAAATCATCAGTTTTCCGAGAGAGAGGATATGATGAATCTGCTGCGCTTTTTCCCCACACTGTTTCTCTGCTTGTGCTTCACTTCGAGACCGATCTTCGCGCTCACCGAAACGCTTCAAGAAGGCTATTCCTTGACCAGAGTCGAGGCTTCCGTTGGCGGTGGTTTTGATTTCCTCCCAAATGGCGATTTAATCGGTCTGTCCACATCGAAAGATTTTACCCGGCTCCATTTGATCTTAGTGGATGCGAATGGAGACGGAGATCCGGCAGCCCCTGAAACCTTGGTTGCCTTTCCTGAAGGGATTCTCTTCGGCTCTTTCGTGAAAGTCTCGCCCGCTGGAGATCGATTGATTTTGGCGGAAAGCAGCACCTTTAAGATTTTCAGTTTTGATCTTGATCGGATGATCCTTGAGGAACGTCTTACCCTGAATGGTATTTTTGATGGTGTGTTCCTTGACAACGAAAACATGTACTTAAGCAGCGGTTCCTTTAGCGGTGAGGCCGATGTGTGGCATTGGAATCTTTCGAGCCCAGAAGCACCTCAGCGAATCGTCACGGTGACGACGGGGGATGCCGCTGCCGGCGCGATCGCCACCGATGACGTCGGCACGCTTTATTACGTGACAACGGTGAATACGTTTCCTCCTCCACCGAATCGACATATCCTTTATCGGTTCACCCCGGATCAAGTTCGGAGCGTCCTGGCAGGCGGGCAGGTCCTCGAAATTTCAACGGAAGGCTCAGAGGGTGAGCTCCTCGCAAGGCTCGACACCGGTTTCAATATTCAGGTCAACGCTTTTGGCAATGTGTTCGTGAGCCAAACGGGCGCTCGAGGAGAACCGCTTGGCATTGTCCGCGTCACCCCTGATGACGCGGCGCAACCTCTGAAACCCTTCCTCCAGTTCGGCAATGCGGGTTTTGCGTTTACGAGCGTTCTAGCGTTCGAAAACAAACATTCCTTTTTTGACCCGTTTGATCCAAGCCCGAGCCGGTTAGCGCTTCTCTTTGACGATTTGGCAAATCCAGTTGTGTACCTTGCGACACCAGCACGGAGTGATGCTTTTGCGGACACCGTGATCGGTTCTGAATTAGAAGCGCCGTTTGACAATTCGAATCTGGTCCTTGGCCCTCCGATCGGAGGGGGGACCGTTAAGCCGGATCATTCGTCCGTTGTGACGCTTCCAGACGGCAGCGGATTTATTTCCGTTTCGTTTGAAGGCGGGATTGACGACGAAAATCAAGCGCGCACGGGTCTTGATCTGATTGGGTTTGGGAACGCTTTCTTCAACTTGGATGATCCTCAGAACCGATTCACTGAACCGGGTTTCTTCGAAGTGAGTGCTGACCTCAACCACAACGGCATTCCGGACGATGCGTGGTTTCTCATTTTGCCGGACCCTTTGCCTCAGGACCTCGTGCCTCCCTACGGGGATCAAGCACTCCGCGGTTACTTGGATTACACACCCACCCTTCTTCTGGGCGATCTCGACGTCGACAACGTTGTTGATAATTCCAATATCGATCCTGGAGATTTCTACACCGTTCCGGACAGGCTTAGCTTTGCGGGGAACACCGATAGTTTCAAAGTCGACTCGGGTTCAGGCGGTGGCGATGCGCAGGACCTGCGCAATGCCGTATTTCAAGCGAGGCCCGGTGTGCCGCTCCGTGATACGGAACGGCGAGTGAGGCGTGTCTACTTAGATTCCGTTGACTGGGTCCGTGTGAGAGACGCTAAAAATGGTGACAATTGCGTGGGCCTTTGCAAGGCTGAGGTCGACGCCATTTCGGATGCCAAAAATCAAATCCATGGCGACGTACTTATGGTCGACTCGGCGAGCGACCTCCAGCCCACGATCGATGGCGCCCAAGAAGGGGACATTGTGAAACTGCTTCCAGGCAGCTACGACCTCGCGGAATCCGTTCATTTAAAGCCAGGGGTCTCGCTTGTAGGAAGCTACGGGCTCTGGACCATCAACTTTGACGGCGATGATGTAGTCCTGAAGGGTCAAAATTTGGCACCGGGCACCACATGTATTGCGTTGCGTGGCAACGCACCCGCGTTAGAACAGGAGTATGCGGTCAGCGGGATCCATTTTCAGGGCTGTTCTGTGGGTATCTCAATCGACCGTTTGCCGGTGACCGTGGACGGCAATTTCTTTACGGATACAGAAACCGCGGTCAAAATTACTGCGGATCTCGAAACGATCGTGATCCGTAAGAACGTGCTGGGTCATAAGTCAGGAACAAATCCGCTCGTCAAGGGGATCGACGTCAATGGAGGCAGCGTGGCCTTCGTCCAGAACCATATCCTCAACTACCCAACCGGAATTAGTTATGCAGGCCAGGCAAACCTTTATGTGCGCAACAATATTTTTTCAGCTCATCAACTGGCGCTTAAAGAAGAGGGGACCACCTCACGGCTCTCCGCCCATTTCAATGTCTTCTCTGATGTGGCAAGCACCTCTTTTGGTGCGGGTACTTTAGAGGACAATTTAGAACTCGATGGCGTATCCATCTTCGCCGAGCCTTTGGCAGGAGATTACCGGCTTCTAAAGGCTTCTCCGGCACGGAACGCAGGGCTGGGAGGATCCGACCCAGGCGCCTACGATGGACCTCAATTTATTCCGCACGACATTGCGCTCATCCTCGACTTGGATCCACCAGCGCCGCCAATGGGTCTTGCCGGAGCGTTCGATCAAGATGCGCGATCGGCAATTCTAGGTTGGAATAGGAATACAGAAACCGATCTCCTCGGTTACTATGTTTACAGAGCTAAGTTTGATCCAGCGAGCGGACCAGCGTCCTTTGAAAAGCTCAATGATACGGTTCTCACCACACCCGCCTTTGTAGATAGAACGCGGGATGCAAATACAAACTATGTGTATTACGTGACCGCTCGTGACACCCGTAACAACGAGTCGACGGCTTCCAATGTGGTGACGATTGGTCGCGGCCGAATTTTTGTGCTCGACTTGACGATTGCGCTGAGGCCGAACGACGGACCCGCTTATTTAAGCGGCGCTTTTGTCGCACAAATGACGTTGGATCACATGGGCGTTCATGAGGCCATCGGCACCCTTCATGCCTATGCCCTTGAGCATAACCTCGCCGTGAATCAGGATTCTTCAAGCATCGATCCAACCGGTTTACGTTCGGCGCTTAACCACTTTGCCTTGCCGGGTTACAACTTTTCTACGCTCGCCCGTACGGATCAGGATCAAGTGTTAAGGGACATGGCCTTTTGGATCAGCCGCGATATTCAAAATGTCCCGGTGGAACACATGCCGGGCGCCGTTCCCGCTTTTGGGAACTACGACCATTGGCTGCTGGTCAAAGGGGTCGCATCGAGCGCAAATCCTCACGAGTCGAGCGAGTACGAAGTGTTCGGCTTTTGGTTTACGGATCCGAACATCCCTGGAATCGGCGCAAACACGTTTAAAACCGCGGAAGCGCTCAAACAGACCTATCTTCTCCCCGTGACGAACGCGGACGGTTATCAGGGAAAATATGTGAGCGTTTTGGAACCTCCTGTGAACGCTCACACGGTCCAACGGATTAAGCGCTTTCCGTCCCGCTTCATGTTTGCCCCGGCAGCCGCAACGTCTGTGTCAGCGGCCATGGCAGCACGCAGCGACACAACCGTGCCAAGTTCCTTAATTGTTCCCGTGCAAAATGCGGCGCAGAAGGCACTCGAAGAGGACTACTTGCTCTACGATGAAGCATTGGCAGCAAGGTCTTCGGAGCTGAGCGCCGGCCTTCCGTTCCTTGTAGACGGAAGTGACGAGGACTATTATCTTGTCCCCTTTTACCACGGCAGAAATGTTTCAGCCGTCATGGTACTCGAGAGTGAACGCTACCGTTTTCGTGAAATTTCTGTGTCGTCTGTGCCGCAAGCGCCTAGATTCTTTCTTCTCCCCATACGGGCAGCGCTCAGACGAATCCAAAAAGAGTTTCCGGTCGTGAAGCTCTTGTACCGACGTACGGCGCCTAACGTCAAGCTTGTGCACGAGAAAGGCGGCAATCGGTACAAGCCATCTTGGGAGCTCGCGTACGGGAATGTCGTCTTTAGCGTCAGCCAAGAGGGTGAGGTGAAGCTCCTCAAAGGCTCTCGCTATCTCACAGGTTTGAACCGTTGGCTGAGGCGCTGGTCTCACAGGCTGCCGCTGCGTTGGAGATGGATGTTCCGTCACTAAGCAATGGATTTTAAAAAAATCGCCTTTGTGCTCGCATGTTTCGGTGCCGGTGCTGCCTTGTGGGGGTGGGCAAGTCAAGCGACGCTCAGGCTCACCACCCCCAGTACTAAAAACCTTGACCTTGGCATCGAAAAAATTGATTCAGCGGAAATAGTCAGTTTACCGTCTTGGACATCTCCTTTTGTGTTGGACGTCACGACCGATCAGAAAATTGCCGCTGTCCCGCCCGCACCCAAAGACCGCGAAGACGCAGCTCTTTGGATTCAGGAATTTGTCGGGAAAACACAGGCGTTAGCGAGAGAGCATCTCCAAATCCATG
>MHFT01000020.1 GCA_001804315.1 Omnitrophica bacterium RIFCSPLOWO2_12_FULL_50_11 | reverse complement strand
AATTCCCAACTTTACTAATTTCGGGAGTATCTATATCGGGATCAGTTCAAATCCGATTACGGACAAAAATACCGTTGAGGAGAAGACTTGGGGGAAGGAGAAATTCATCATTTTGGCACAGGATCCCGAGGTGATTTTCTTCCCCGAAGGAGAATGGCAAAAAATTGGCAAGGACAGATTTCCGAGCGACGAGGAGGTGCGCAGCGAAAAACAACGGCAGGACGAAAAACGCAAAGCAAATCGGGGCGGGGTTCTCTTTGCGACAATTCCTTTCCGAGGAGAGGCTCTTGTAGCTTACAACCATTTTCGAAAACATGTGTTGCGTATCCGCTTTGTGGATGAGGAAGCTTCTGAAGACAGCCTGAAGCTAACGCTGGAATTGTCCGGGCATCCGATGGTGGTAGATCATGCGAAAGTGAATCCATCGGGAGCCCTTCATCGCTATGACCGCCGTTCTGAAGTGCGGGGAAAGCAGGTTCGAAGGTTACAGATGGAAGTTGGAAGAACTACGCCTTCGAAGTTATCACTCCGCTCCGAGGCGCGGGCAGAGATTTTTATTCCGGTTAAGACGTTGCATGAGCTTCGTATTCGCAGTGCGGTCATGGATGGGAAACACGCCCCTCAAATCCTCTATCAAGTCATCCCCTCCGAAGGTCTCAGCTTTGTTGGCAGTATTCCGATTGCTCACGAGCGTGTCTTTATTCCTCACGAATATTTTCCGGTCCTCAAGGAAAAACCGGAGTGGGACACGTTGGAAGCCGGCGCTTTTGTCGTGGCTTATGAACGGTTCCATCATGAATATCTTGCCGTTAAGGTTATGGATCACAAGGGAGAAGAACGTTCCCTAGAGCAATTTTTTGAGCTTGCCCGAAAGAGTACTTATGAGATTTTCACTCAGGGAACATCACCCGAGAAGTTTCGTTATTACGTTCCAACGATCAGAGAATGGAGCGCAATTGTTGAATCGGATGGTTTGGTGCCGAGCCTTGGAAAGCAAAACGCTCCGACGCCGGTCCAAGAAGTAGAAGGCAAACAATATGAAGACTTGCCCGTTGAAAAGAGGGGTGTCCACAATACTAAGGCCGGTATCCTTTATCGTGTGCCGCTACCCAACCTCAAAGATCATCCCTTTGTTTCTGGAGATACGGTCTCGTTTTTCGGCAAGGTTGAAGTTTGGCAGGAGGATGAAAAACGCTGGATGAATTTTCCAGACTATCAAGAATACCGTCGTGTGCGTGCCGGCATTCCATCCGAAGTCCATGTCCAAGATTATTTAACACGGCGGGCCATTGTCTACCCACCCAGAGAAACCCTCGATCATCCCGATGCCAGGGCGCTTGCGGCAGGGGATGAAATCACCGGGATTGTGCTTTTTCCAGGGGGTGCCTTTGGAGAGGATCGGGAGTGGTGGCTTAATACGACAGCCGTGCGACGTCCGGACGGTTCGGTTCAGGAATTCAGAGTTGAAAAGTATCTCGGATTGGGCCGGCTTCGGCTGCCGGGGCCTCACGAGGGAGTGGATATCTTTAATATCAGGAATGAATACGGTGATTTTCTTTATACACCGACTGGTACCGGAGTTCGTGCCATTCTTTCCGGGAAGGTAGTTGCAGTCATTCCGGACGTCATGGGCGAGACGGTTATTCTCGAACATCCGGATATCCGCAATAAGGCGGGCGATCTGTTGTACTCCGCTTACAGTCATGTGAGGTCAAAAGTGTCTGTTGGGGATACTGTCAGAGAAGACAGTGTCATCGCCGAGATTGCTGATCCGGGGAAAAACTGGACAGGAGCGCCGCCGCATCTTCACTTCAGCCTGTTCTGGATTCCAGCGGATTACGACAGGAAGACCCTCCGGAGACTCAATTGGAACGAGTACCATAAAGGATTCATGCCCTACAATGCTCACTACACCGGATTTTACCTCGCCAATGTTTTAGAAGGCCTTCCCCTGGAGGAATTACCGAACGGTATGAGAATTCTCGAACGGCCGAACGATCCATTTGAAAACATGGCTTCAGAAATCACATCGTTTCTCCGGCTGCTTTATTTCAGATACCGTTACCGTTCTGCCTTGGACACCAAGCGCGGCAAAATCATTGTCGCTCAAACCCTTCAGCCTGAAAACGAACCGTTAGAGATCGATTCACGCTTGATTTCTCTGGTAGCCAGAATCCTTGCCATCCTGGGGCCTCGTGCGCAAAAGGCGATTCCAATTCTTCAAGCAGTACGTGATACGGCCTGGGATTACGGCCAACCCCGCGAGCGGCAATTGGTCCGTGAAATCGATGACGCGTTACGGGCGATCCGCAGCGAAGCGCCGGTTGTTATCCCAACGCAGGAACTCATTTCGAAGCTTATCCAACTTGCCGAACACAGTGACGAGCCATGGCTCAGGGGATGGGTCACAGAGGTATTAGGAGAACTCGAGCCCGATGCGTTCCAAGCGCTTGACTGGCTGGCCAAGGAGATTGGATTTCATCAGGCCAATCTCGATAGGGATGATCGCTTCTACCCCTTTATGGCGGCAATTGAAACGGTATCAAGGATAGGAACACAGGCCCAGCCGCTTGCTGGAATTCTCAGAGACATTGCTGAATCTAAGACCGAAGAGTCTATTTCCCAATACCAGCATTTCTCGATCAAGGAGAGGGTTGAGAGGGCTCTTCAGAGAATCGAGCAAGGCGTCCCTGTTCAAGATTCGGATGTTTGGATTGAAAGGCAGATTTCCCATATCGCCAGCGTTGTCAAGCTAACAAGCTTCTTTTATGAATACGACCCTTTGGGCTTGGGGACGAACTATAAACATTTTTGGGATGGGCTTGTCTTCCGGCGGATTCTCGAGCTTGGCACTCGGGCCGTCAAGCTTGGGCCAGCACTCGTGGAGCTTGCTGAGCGTGCACGACAGGCAGCGGATCACGAGTTTGCCGACGTTGTGGACTATTCGCTGCTTCTTGTAGGTTATGTCCGCGAAGAGACTCCCGGCCGAATGGTTGCGAATTTTCGAATCCCTGAAAAACGGACAAGCGGTTTTGTCTATCAAGCCGAAGCTTTGAATGAACGCGGTGAAATGGATGTGACGGTAAGGGTCGATAGCTGGATTGTGTACGGCACGAAACAATCGGCAGGGGTTGAACATAAGTTTTCCGTGAAACCGGAAAATTGGAATCCTGAAGATTTTGTTCAGAAAGTTGTGGAACACTTAAAAACTAATCTTCAAGTCACGGATCAAGGCTGGATCGAAGCGGAGCATTTTTATTACGGTCCCATCCGGGAGATTCCCCAGTTTGCTGGTGTTGAACCTCCCCTACCCGATCAACCTTATACGCTTCACGAACAAGACATCCACGGCCGTCCCCGCGCCGAAGTGCGGGGCCATGAGATGAAAGATGGCAAATTAGAGCATGCAGATAGAGAAGATCGCCTATCACGCCAAGGATTTCTTGATCTGTTTAGTGAACTTTTCCGTCAAATCAATGGCTTAAAGGGCGTCCTCGCGGGGGAACAGGGACATCGCGTCATTATCGGCTTCGAGGCGCTCCTCTTGGACGGCCGAGAGCATCCTGGCAAGGGCGGGTTCAAGATTTTTCTCCGTGGTGCAGAATTGATGAAACAGGATTTTAACGCCCTTGTGACTGGAGGGGTCTTTGCCCTTGGTGAGCAGAAAGGCCTTGGCCGCATAGAACATCGTATAATAGGCCCGGGAAATAGCATCCCTGTAATTTCTGTGGCGAACCAAAAGTTTAGCAACTTGGAACCGTTCCTGAGCCAGTTTCAGGCGGCGGCGGACAAATTTTCCCTTTTCTTCCATAGGATGATGCCCTCTTTTCTAATATGGTTGGTGAGCGGCGTTTTTTCCCTGAACCGTCGGATTGGAAGGATGAACGGAGAAATATCCACGCCGTATTTGGCAATAGGTTCGAAAAAGGGGCCAACGACTCTCAACCGCAGAGAAGGGGAATTCTCGCAGTTTACAAGAATTAAAACGTCCATGTCAGAACGGGCGGTTGCTGTTCGGCGAGCTTTTGAGCCGAATAACAGGATGGCTTCAAGTTCAGGTAAGGAACGCACTAGCTCCCTGACATATTCCTCTAATGCGCGTCGTTCCTTTTTTGATAAGGCCGGCCTCATGAAAACACCTCGCGGGAAGTTTGGCATGGTGCCCCAGCACCGTCAATGGCGTCCCCGCTCGGGCGGATACCACTTCATACAGCCGTCATTGCGAGGCAGTGAACCAGAGCATGGCCGAAGCAATACAGTGGCGCCGTCATCACCAGGATTGCATCCTCGCAATGACGATGCAGTTGGGATTGCTCCGGCAACGCCTGGTATGCTGCCTCGCAATGGCATTGGGGTTACTGCAGCAAGGATGCGCTCCCGCTCTGAGATGCGAACCGTTCGGGGGAACGATACGCCTGAAAAGGAGCTGGGGGATTCTTTCGAGGCGGCTCGACATGCCCGTGAAGCTTTGACCACGGTGAAAGGAAGCCTTGGCGAATTTGTGGTTCGGACCACTCCTGAGGGTGATGTCTCAATCGAGCAGCTGGGTGTGAAGCCGATATCCGTATCGTGGAATGCTGCAAGACGAACATTTGAGTACAAAGATCCTAAGATTTACGAAGTGGTCCCAACAGGGAGAAAAGTGATTGTGGCCGCCTTCGGACAGGTAGTGATCACCCCGTGGCTTGAGAATCATGATTTGGCAACAGCCCATGCTTATACCTGTACCTGCGCCGCAGGGAAACTGACAACGCCCGATGGTAAAGAGCTTTTCTTCTTAGCTCATCAGTACCCTCTTGAGGAGATGGGCGGTCCATACTACCCAGATAATCCGTTGCTTTGGTTCTTAGGCTCTCTTTATGAGGAAAATAGGATTCAAGGAGTGGACATGGTTGTGGTGCCGTTTGCAAGGGACGATGAGCAAATGCTGGGTGATTTTCAATCGTTCGCAAAAGATGCTCATCATCCCAATTTTTCCTGGCAGATTCGTGAGACCCAAAGCACAAGCCGCGCGTTGACACTTACAATGCTTAACCGTAATGGTTCAAATAAGTGGTACGTCCATAGTTTCGAATCACCCGAGCGGGCTTATGAGTATCACGAGCCGGTTCGGGTTGATTATGGAAAGGCCGAATCTTTCTTAATCAAGGAAGGAGGAAGTAGCCATCCATATCGCCGCTCCGAAGTGCGGAACTTAGAACTCAAGCCAGGCGGTTTTCGCGGGCGCGTCGACGACGAGTTTCACCTTGTCAAGCAGGCCAGAGGAACCTATGATCAAAGGAACCTTATCGGTGCTCGCGAGGTTCGCACAAATTCGGAGGTCGCGGGACGTGTTTTGAACATCCATCAGCCTCAAAGAGACCTTGGCAAGGGTGGAGTCAACCTTAGCCCCCTTGCCAGGAGCGATTCCCCTCAAGGCAGTTTTGAAAAGCCGCTCGATTCTCAAAGTTTTCCAGACAGAGGCAGGGATAACCGAATAAGAGGCTCCCGTATCGATGATGGCAAAAAGAGGGTCGCTCCAACCTCGGGGTTGTCGGAACCGCACCTGTCCCCAGATGCGGTAGATAAAAAGTCGGCGTCCCAGAAGGTGAGCTCTCAGGTCAAGGACGCGGCGGACTTCCAGGGCGATCCAGTTGGACATAAATATGGACTCCTGACTCCACAAAAAGGTGGGGTACGTGCGGCCCTTTCGGGCAATCCTTCTGTCGGCGTACCTTTCGGAGAATCGGCATTAAGGCACGGCCAGCAGCGAGCACGCGGTGATTGGCGAAGACGATCCACTGTTCCGGATATCGGCTGGCTAAGTGGTGATAATTCCGGAAAGCCCAATCGTATTCCCGCTGGATCTTTTTCGGAAGAACGGCTCTTTTCTTCACTTTTGCCTCCTCATCCCATGTTCAATCATACCCAGCGCCCCCTGCCAAGTCAAGCCAACCCCGTCCACCGCTCCCAAGTGCGGGATAACTTGACGGAAGAAGGGGGAGGGAAGAGGGGAGAGGAAAACCTTTCACCGATTCCGGCGACGGAAACTCTCATTCCAGGTGAGCCTCTTACCTCTACCCGCTTGCCACTCACCTCTCTCTTGCCCCGCTCCGAAGCGCGTGGCATTCAGCAATTGATCCCGGATCTTAGCCACAAAGATAGAGAAGTAGTCTTGTCTGCCCGTAGGATGATTCGGGCGTTCGTGCAACATTACTCTTCCAATGCCCAGTACTTAAGTAGGGTGGACTATTCTCAAGCTGAGAATCTATCAAAGGCAGTTCATGATTCGATGGAATCTCTTCATGATTTGGCCGTTTCGCTTTCACTGCTAGTAATGAGCGGCCGGCCTCGTCGATGGATTACAAAATCTCTTACGTCCACTTTTCACGAGGTTTCTGACCATGTGATACGAAGCGTGGATGAAAATTTTGACAAAGTACTCATGGATCCGAACCCAGCTATTCGAAACATGGCACGTCGCACGTTAGTCGATGTAGACCGGAAGTTAATGACCATCGACAGAGCACTAAACAAAATTCCTTCTGGCGCAGCAAATCTTGGACCGATTCACGAGGCGATCCAACGTCAGCTTATGAGGATTTCCGCTTCTGTTAAACGGAGTTACAGGCAGTACCTCCAAAAAGCTAAAAGGACCGCACCTCCCCTTGTTTTTCGGGCTTTCAGTAGTGCTTTTGATGAGCTTTCAGATGAGGAATTGATGTTGAAACCAGGAGGGACCCTGGACGGGCTGTTACTGTCCCTTAGAGAACTAAAGCAACAGGGTTTGGATGTCATTCATCCGAAGGAACCACGCGAGCCGTTTGTGGAGGGCGATTACGGTACTTTGCAACAACTAGAAATTTTCCGCACCGCACTTCTCGATATCATAGAGAGCTATTTCGTCGAAGTTGAAAAAATAAAGTCTGCGGTACAGAAGGAATATTATCGGCAAATAGAAAAACTGTTGAGAACACAAGCTCCGGCGAAGAGCGATTCGGTTGATGCTGCCTTTGAAGTGCACATTCATGTTATCGAATCACTAATAAGCCATATCGAGTCTCGCCGCTCTGAAGCCCTTCGACTCGCTTTGCTTGCTCAGGGCGAGTACGTGAAAGAGATGAAGGGCGGAGGCTCTCGACCTGAGCGAAGTCGAAGGTCCAAAGCGCGGGATGGGTTAACCGTCCTTTCTCCGTTCGTTCAAGAATTGAGTCCTAGGGTTGCTATTGTCCCCGAGATATTTGTCAGATCCATCGCTCCGGTTATGGGGCCTTTAAGCCCGGAAGGCGAGGCAGAACCGCGAAAAATGGATGAAGTTTACTACATAAAATGGCTGAGTTATTTAGACACCCATCTTCAAGAGTACCTAGCTCCTCACGCTCGAGGTCGATCGCAGGAGTTTTCCGAGGTTGTAAGGGAAGCTGACTTTAATCTTGTGCTTCAGGACATCAATGAGATATTTCGGCGTTACAGGACTTTAATTGGAGACGAGGAACGCTTTGACCCACCCCAGGACGTAGCCCTTTATCTGGTCGGGGCTATTTTTTCGGAATTTTCTTTCGCTATTTCACATGAAGAAGAAATCACATTAGATCAAGCGAGGCAGATCATATTAAGGAAATATGAACGCTTAGAAAGAATTCTTAAGCAGACGAGCGGGGAGAAATTGGAGTTTGCGGACTATGTCAAATTTTGGGCTCGTTTGTTTAGTCCTGTAGGGATTACGGATGCTCAGCGGGCACAAATGGACAAACTGATTGAAGAGGCCAAAGATCATGCTCAGGTGCTAAGTGCTTTTGTGCTGTTTTATGACGAGTGGAGACCCGAACTCTTAAGATCATTCGATCAGCTGGCAGAAAGTTTTCTTACGATCCACGAGGGTCTGCCAAACTTCGACCGTGAGGCATATGCTCGGGCTTTTCAACAAGTACACAGGTTGGCAGGGCGTACTATCAAACGCCACCGCGCCGAGGTGCGGATGAAGACGACTCACGAGGTAAGCAAACTTGAGGTTTTAGATCCTCGGCATGAGCGGTACACTGAAATTTTCGGGTCTGAAACAAAGCCGGCAGAACCGCTCGACGTGCTAATGGATAGATTGCCCAAGTACGTGGAAGGCTTAGACAAGAAGACGCGTGTCCTCCTGAGGGTTGTACTCCGCACGAAAAGAGGAGCTCAACTTTGGCAGGAAGCGAATATGGCGTTCAAGCTAGGATTAAAGCCGCTCATTTCAATGGACGCTGTGCAGAATCACGTGCGCCAATATGGAATTGTCGGGAGTCTTGAAAGGCAGGGGAAATACTTGACCATCGCACTCAGCCGCCCCGTTGATATTCCAGGTATTGGACTGCTTCATTCAGTTCAGTTGGCGCATGCCGAAGGAAAGCCGTTGGAAACGCTCGGCGAGAGTTTCAAATTCAATCTTGCCAAAGTTATGAATTTAAAGGTGAAGACGGAGCTTTTCGCACAGAGCAACGCTTTCATCGCTAAAGGTTCGCTCCGGCTCGAATTCCCCGGTGTTCCAGCATTGCCTCTAGGTTGGCCTCAAGATGAAGACGTCGCAGTAAATCAATCCGTTTCAGAACTTGGATGGCCGCAAGAATCGGCGAATCGACTTGTCTCGGAGACAAAGGCCGAAGAAATTAAGCAGTCCATCATCCGTAAGCAGCATGACGAAGTAGTCAAGGATCTGATCAAAACGCTTAAACCTAAAGTGGAGCAGATCAAAAAAACGCTCGCGCGCAGACTGAAGCGAAAGATCGCTCCCATGATAACGTCGCCAGCTGAAGAGGTAGGAAGCATTGAGAGCCAAATAGCTTCCTTGGCTCCCCAACCACCCCTCAAAGAGCAGCCTCAAAAGGAGCTGAGCCGCGAAGAGATGCTTAAGGACATGCGGAAAGAACTGTTACGTCGTGTGAGGAATTTGCGTGACCGCATCAAAAACCTGGCGGATCAAGCGTCTCTCGTGAGGCGGCAAGTGTATGAGATCAAGCGAATTGTAGAAGCGAAAGACTGGGAGCGTTTGCCAAACGCAGATCTTACGCACGAGGAGAAAATACAGGAAGCCAAAGACCTTGATCTACTGGACCAACTGATCCAAGAAATTCAGCACCTCATCCATCGCGAGGAATTGACCGAGGATGTGATTCATCAGCTCAGACAAATACAAATCGTAGGGATCTCCATTCTTTGGGCGCATGTCCGTCTTTCTAGATCGCTCGCAGAAGAAATACTCGATGACGCTTCCTTTCCCCAGTTGGGGCTGTGGAGCTTCCTTACGTTGTCACTGGATCAGTCAACAGAAAGATTTGCTTCTCCTACCGTGGCCTACCTTCCGTACGCAGCACGTGCTCTGGCTTTTACACAACGGCCTGCGCATCCATCTGAAGATAACCTCCACAACGAAATGCCAAGTGTTTTATTTAAAGAATTAGTTGGAAGCGAATTTGAGCCTGCAGACATAACCAGCTATGTTACAAAGGTCGACGCTGTGAGGCATTCTATTGGTGAAGCTCCCAAAAAACTGAAAGTGGATTTCCTCCTCCACAAGCCAGAAGCTATATGGAACCTGCAGGGAATGGCTCTTTATCTTCGTTATGTGGCGTATCAAAGACTTGTCAATACCGTAAGCGGGTCTGAATTAAAATCACACCTCGACCGAATTTGGGGATATGCCAGCATCTTGGAAGATAATAAGATTGCGATGCGGCGCGCTTTCGATAATTCCGTAGAACCAAGCGCGAGCAGGGGCTATCCTTTGTGGTCACCACCTCGCGTTACGGGGAGTGATCCTCGGCCTGAATTGCGGGATGAAAAGTCGTCAGTCGTCAGCCGTCAGCTGTCAGCCGTCGGTCATCAGTCGAAAACAATTGTCCTTCGTTTGACGGAAGAGGAGGCGGATCGACTGTCGAGCCTTGGGAATTTGACTCGGAGCGACTTACGTAGTCCGGAATTTGCAAACGACGAGAGAATCGAAGTGCTTGAAACCCTACTTGCTTTAGTTCAAAGCGGCAGACGATTTGTATTGGCAGTTCCAGACGCGGACTCGGAGCGTGCGTTGAGACAGACACTGGATTCTTACCGTGTTGCAAGCGGAACTCAATTTCCGAACGGCGCCGAACTGACAGCAAAAGACTTTGGCGAAAACGGTTCGCTTCTTGTGCGGTTCATGAATGGTGCATTGGGAAACTACTACTTCATTACCGATACCGCGGAAGCGCAAGCACTTGCGCCTAAAGTCGGCGGCACTTTTGTGGTACACGATCAAGTTGCTGGCGGCCAAACAATTGCGATTGGCCTGGCGGAAAAAATTCGTCTCGCGCTGGCCGTACTCATCGATGAGAATGTCTTCCGCGCAATGCAGAATTTTGAAAATATCTGGATACCGGAACCTTCTGTCTTCACCAATCAACTCGAGGCCCTCATGTTCCGTGCACGGGGCGAGGCACAACAAAAAGTGGCAGCCTAAAGTCATACTTGAAATACAGTAATACTTAGCGTATACTTGCTTTGTGGGAGAGGTCAATACCATGATTCTAGGAAAAATAAAGTATAAAAATCAAGTGACGCTTCCAAGCAAGATCGTGAAAATACTTGGACTGAAACAGGATGATGCGATTTCCTTTGCCATCAAAAATGGGCAAATTATTATTATCCCCGTCCAAGTGGAACCGCGGTACACGCCCCAGGAGCTCCAAGCGATCGATAAAATCGTTGCCGATGAGAAGAATGAGGCCAAGGCCTTTCAGGTTGGGAAAGACTTTGAGCGCGCGATTGAAGACCTGTAATTGCTTGCATGACGAAGGTAGCGATTCTTCCCAGTTTTGAGCGAGACATAAAAAAGTTTACCCTCGAAGAAAATGAAAAATTAAAAAAGGCGCTCTCTGCGTTGAATCGGTTTCTTAGCACGGGCGAACATACCTATGGATTTCGGTTCAAAAAGATCAACCACGATAAGTTCGAATTTCGAATTGATCTGAGTCTGCGCGTGGTGACGAAACGGGAAGGTGATACGTACTACCTTGTTCGGGCGGGCGATCACAATACCGTAAGGCGATATCTGGCAACTTACAAAAGCAGACATTAATCCTGTTCTCACTGTCCTCATAGACGGATTCCCACTTGACTTTTTTATCTGTTCTTCCTAAGATTCACATTTGAAGCTCACCTAGCATAAATTGTTGCTGGAAAAGCAGTTATCGCTTGTGTAACCGTTCAGTCCTGTCATCCTGAGCGAAGCGCCGGCCAGAAAACGCGGCGGGTCCGCCGCTCTGTTTGGCGGAAAGGATCTCAGTCAGGATTCCCGCCGTAAGGCGCAGGCGGGTCGCCGATGCCTTTTGGCGACTTCGGGCTTCGCCGTCAGAATGACAATTTTTTTACATGCTCGACACCGAAAAAAGTGGTGACGCGACTGCGAATGAAAGGCGGAAAGTTTTTTTCGGGCTTTTCGTCTTCCCGATGCTTATTGCCGTTACGATGGCGGTACTTTTAAGTGCCATTGTTCTTTTGACCAAGGAAGATGAGAAGCCCGAATCGCTCGTTACAGCGATTAAAACGGGAGCGCCAAGCAAGCGCTGGCAGAAAGCGTTTGAGCTTTCGAATGAATTGAACAGCGAGGACGGACTCATTCGAAGCGCCGGTGTCATGAAGGAAGTCATTCATATCTTGAATGACAAGGACCATTACGACGGCAAAACGCGCGCTTATATGGCAATGGCGCTCGCACGCTTTCAAAATCCTGAAGCTCGAGATGCGTTGCTCGAAGCTCTTCGCGGCACGGACGACACAGAAGATCCTGAAGTGCCGTTATTTATTATGTGGGCACTGGGTGATGTGGCAAGCAGAACGCCACGTTCTGAGGTGACGGATAGCCTGGAAGTTTCAAATGAAGTGGCGCGATTTCTTGAAAGTGAGCATGACGATTTGAGAAAAGGTGCTGCGTACATATTAGGCGTCCTCGATGACGAGTCAGCCGCAGTCGATCTTAAAAATGTCCTTGATGATCCTGTGGCCGATGTTCGTTGGAATGCGGCGCTTAGTCTTGCACGGCTTGGCGACGGTTCCGGTTTGGAAACGCTCGTCGAAATGCTCGAGCGTGAACGTTTGACTCGAGTTTATGGATTGGGCAGGGAAGAGATTGAGCGCGTGATGGTGAATGCGGCAAAGGGTTTGGGTCTGGTTCTGCAAAAGGGGACAGTCCCCGAAAAAGGGGACAGTCCCCTTTTGCTTTTGTTAACGGAGGTCTCAAAAAGCGACCCCAGCTTAAAAGTAAGACAAGCAGCACTCGCTGCGCTAGAGGGCTATTGAAAAAGATCATTAGAGCGCTTAACAAAAGTACGTCATTCTGAGACAGCGGTACAAAGCAAAGTCGAAGAATCCAGAACGGGATCCTTCGTCCCGCCGTTGGCGGGACTCAGGATGACGTTTTGTTAGATGCTATTCGTGAATCATGGCGGATTCTCAATCACAGCCGACAGCAATAAAACCATTGACGGAAGAAGTTTCTGCTCCGGGGCGTCGAAAGTTTCTGTCTTGGTTTGCCCTTGCCTGGGCGAGTTTCGCAGCGGCAACGCTCGGCGCGTTTTCCCTTGTCGGCCGCTTCATGTTTCCCAATGTTTTGTTCGAGCCGAAGAGTACGTTTAAAGCAGGTTATCCGGACGACTATGAAGTCGGCATGGTCGACTCGCGGTGGAAAGAAAAGTACGGCGTCTGGTTCGTCCGTGTCGCGGAAGGGATGTATGCGCTTTCGACCGTTTGTACGCACTTAGGCTGTACACCGAATTGGCTTGAAACGGAAGATAAATTCAAATGTCCCTGCCACGGGAGCGGATTTTACAAAAGCGGAATCAACTTTGAGGGACCGGCGCCGAGACCGCTTGAGCGGTTTAAAATCGGCCTGGCTGATGACGGCCAGATTTTAATCGACAAAAGCATCAAGTTTCAGCAAGAAAAAGGCGAGTGGAATAATCCCGAATCATTTTTGACCGTGTAATTGTGACGGCCGTCATTGTGGGAGGGATATGAGTTTCGACTTTAACACCTTCAAGCAAGTTGTGACGAAAGGTCAGATTTGGAAGTCGATGTTTCGCCACGGGTACACGACGGATGATCGTGACCGCGCGCTGGCGGTGCTCACCAATGTTTTTTTTCACCTTCACCCGGTCAAGGTTCGAAAATCCGGCGCGCGTTTCGGTTTTACGTGGTGTGCCGGCGGCCTTTCGTTCTTTGTGTTTCTCACGCTCGTTGTTAGCGGAATTCTTCTCATGTTTTATTACCGGCCCACGGTCGAATATGCTTATAACGACATCGTCGCTCTGCGCGAACATATTCCGTTTGGCATTATGCGCGAGCTGCACCGGTGGGGAGCACACGCGATGGTGATCACGGTGTGGATTCATATGCTGCGCGTGTTTATGACCGGTTCTTACAAGCCGCCGCGCGAGTTTAACTGGGTGATTGGGGTCACTCTTTTGGTTTTAACGATGCTTTTAAGTTTCACAGGATATCTGCTTCCGTGGGATCAACTTGCCATTTGGGCGATCACAGTCGGCAGCAATATGGCCCGCGCGACACCGTTTTTCGGGCATGAAGGGCCGGGCGCGTTCCTTCTTGCGATTGGCGATATTGAGCTCGTTCATTCGGGTGACGATGCGCGATTTGCGCTTTTGGGCGGCCGGTTTGTGGGTGCGGCGGCGCTTCTACGTTTTTACATATTACATTGCGTTGCCATTCCTGCGGTTGTGGTGATTCTCATGGCCGTCCATTTCTGGCGCATTAGGAAAGACGGCGGAATCAGCGGACCGTTGTAATCGGCGGCATTATTCCTTGCCCTCGGTCGCCCAGGAGCGCGTTGAAATGAAAGCAAATCTTTATCATGCTGCTAAAAAATATGTTGAAGTGATCAAGAAAATAGAGAAGACACCGGATCCAAAAGAGCTCAGGTTATTGGAAGAAAAAAGGGTGGAACTTCACTGGAAATTTATCGATGTGCTAAAAAGACAAGGAATAGCGTTTAAAGACAGGGATCACGCAACAAGAATTGCCGTTCGAATTGCTCACGGTGAATTATGAGTCTTGTTGAAATCGCCGAGATTTATACTGATTTACTCGAGTTAGATAGACACATCCCTGCCGAAGAATATCAAGCCAAAGATCAAATTAACTCTTTGAGGGCCAAATATCACCAAATGTTAATGGACAAGATGCGAGAAGAAGGGATAGATTTTTCCGACCGTTTTGATGCAACGAAGAGAGCCTTTGAGCTCATTCGAAAAGAAAAAGCGCATTCCTAAAGTGGATCTGGCGGCCCAAGGGGCAGGAGATGAGCGGCTATGGCTTCACTTATCAAACAGTTCGTTAACTCGATTTGTTCGCCGGTAACCATTTTTACTTTCGGTACCGGTTTTCTTATTTTATTCCTTTCATTTCCAAAGCAGTTCACGTCCAAATGGGTGAGCGGGCCGCTTGCTATTTTGGGAATTGGTTTTTTCCTGTTTGGGCTGACGGATCCGCATTTTCGGAAAATAGTCACGACGCCGGACAACGTTCCGATCGTCGCCCTGCTTTTTCTTATGGCTTATTTTACTTGGTATGCGGTGCGGAAAGCGGTGCGCAATGACGAGCGGCTCGCTCAAGGCAAGGCTCCGATTGAAAAAGAGGAATCGGAACAAAAAGTACTCGTTTTCCCTTATCTCATTTTTATTGAATTTGTCGTTGCGCTATTTTATGCGATTATGCTCGTGATCTGGTCCCTTGCGCTGAAAGCACCGCTTGAAGATCCGGCCAATCCCACGATTTCGCCAAATCCATCCAAAGCGCCTTGGTACTTTCTAGGACTTCAAGAGCTTTTGGTTTATTTTGACCCTTGGATTGCCGGTGTGCTGGTTCCAACGCTCATTATCGTGGGTTTGTGTGCGCTGCCTTATTTGGATCGGAGCACGAAAGGATCTGGCTATTATTCCTTTCGCCAGCGCCGCGTTTGGGTGACGGGTTTCCTTTTTTGCTTTTGGATGCTTTGGATCACGCTCATCTGTTTTGGCACCTTTTTGCGAGGCCCCAACTGGAATTTTTTCGGTCCGTTTGAAGCGTGGAACGTTCACAAAGTCGTGCCCTTGGTGAACGTCAACCTTTCGGACTACATTTTCATTAAATGGCTGGGTATCGGGTTACCGAAGCAGTGGTTCATTCGGGAAGCACCTGGATTTTTGCTGCTCGGAGTCTTTTTCTTTGTTCCCCCTTTGATTGCGGCGAAAACGTTTTGTCGGAAAGCCCTTCAAGAGATGGGCGCGGTTCGTTACGTGGTCGCCGCATTTCTCCTGTTGATGATGATTGCGGTGCCGGCCAAGATGTATCTGAGGTGGGCGTTTAACTTGAAGTACCTCATTGCCATCCCCGAATTTTTCTTCAACGTTTGATGAAATAATCGATGCCGCAGAGTCCGGATCAACTGTACAGCGTTCACAAGACCACGATTTGGTTCGCCGTTGCCAGCATTGCGCTCGTGGTTACTCTCGTTTTGATTGTTTTTCAAGACCACAACCGAGAGTGGAAGACATGGCAAGAGGAATTTGTTGAGCTCGAACGGAAGAAGTTAAAAGAGAATCTTCAAGCCATGCACTCGAAAGTCGATGAGAAGCGTCTCGAGGATCTCCGTAAAGAACTTGCGAGTGCACAGGAAGAATTTGATCGGAACAAGTCGGAATTTGAAAAGCTTGAGGCCGACAAGACGGGACTCAATGTCGATTTGGTGAAGGCCTCTGCGCGATACGAAGATTTAAAACAGCATTACGATTCGTATAAATTTTTCCTCGAGGAGCACCGGGAACAAGGCGAAGATGAGAAAGCCGCTCAATTTGAGCGTAAGTTCAAGGGAGTGGAATCGAAATTAAAGGACGCCAAGTTTAAGAAAGAGCAAATCGAGCGTAAAATAGAAGAGATAGACGCTCGAATCTTTAGTTTTCAATCAGTGAAGCGGCGCATTGAAAAGGAAATGAATGAGTTTCGCCGCGACGAGGAACGGCTCGAGCGAAAGCTCAAAGAACTAGAGCCGTCCTTGATCAAAGATATGATCAATGCGCCGATGGTTGATTTTGTCGCGCCGACACTGGAAATTCAGCAAGTCGTTCTGGAAGATCTGCATGAGGACTTCCATTTTGCAAAGGCTCAAAGGGTGGACCGGTGTACGACATGTCATTTAGCAGTGGACCGAGCGGGGTTTGAAGATGCGCCGCAGCCGTTTCGGACTCATCCGCGTCTTGATTTATTTTTGAGCGCAGATTCACCGCATCCGCTTGAGAAGATCGGTTGTACCGTTTGCCACGGCGGAAGCGGGCAGTCGCTTAGCTTTACGTGGGCCGCTCATACTCCGCAGAATAAAGAGCAAAGGAAAGCGTGGGAGAGAAAATACGATTGGCACGAACTCGAAAAATGGGAAGCGAAAATGCTTCCGCTTCAGCATATTGAAGCTTCGTGCGCGAAGTGCCACGGGGGCGTCGTGAACATTCCAGAAGCACCCAAGCTTAATCAGGGCCGTGCCTTAGCGCAAAAATACGGCTGCTTTGGATGTCATTTGGTCAAGGGATTTGAGAACCGTTGGCGCGTGGGGCCTGACCTTCGGAATGTCCGAAGTAAGCTTGACCGCGAATGGATCGTTCGCTGGCTTCAAAATCCGAAAGCTTTTCGGCCGTCAACGCAAATGCCGCAAGCCTTCCATTTGGAGAATACCAATAGCGAGGGCGATCGCCGGAGGTCGAACGCAGCGATCGAAGGGATTGCAACTTATTTGCTTAAGCATTCCAACACGGTTTCGCTCGAGTCTCCGCCGATCCCCGGAAGCCCTGAGGCAGGGAAGAAGTTCGTCGAAGAAACTGGATGCCTCGGTTGTCATACGATGGGGGATACCAGTGTAAATGACCACGGCCCGGAGCTGGTTTATTTGGGAAGTAAAGTGCAGGACAACTGGCTCTACAGCTGGCTTAAGAATCCAAAGCACTACAGCCCTGAGACACGAATGCCCAATCTGCGCTTAACGGATGAAGAGGCGGCACATATGACCGCTTATCTGCTTGAGGACCGCAATGAACAATTTGATGCGTCGGTGATTCCGCAAGTTGCCGCGGATGATTTAGACGGACTCGCGATGGGTTTCCTCACCCGTAAAATGAGACAGGCTGAGGCTCAAGATCAGCTAAGACAAATGGAGTTAGAGGAAAAGTTTGAATTTGTTGGCGAGAAGATGATCCTGCAGCAAGGATGCTTCGGTTGTCACACCATCCGCGGCTTTGAAGAGGCAAAGCAAATTGGGACGGAGCTCACGAAAGAAGGTCAAAAAGAGGTGGAGCGGCTTGATTTCGGTTTTGTCGATATTGATCGCACGCGCTACGACTGGTTCCGCCAGAAGCTTAAGAATCCGCGCATTTTTGACCGCGGCAAGATTAAAGACTATCACGAAAAACTGAGGATGCCCCATTTCGGTTTTACGGACGAGGAAGCGGAGGCGCTGACAACCTTTCTCTTAAGTTTGCGCGTTGAGGAAATTCCACTCGAGATGCGCAAGCAGCTCGACTTAAGGGAGCAAGAAATCGAGGCCGGAAGGCTTCTGGTGTCTAAGTTAAATTGTCAAGGGTGTCACACGCTGGACGGCGTTGACGGGCGGGTTCGTTCCCTCTTTTCCGCCACACTACGCGGCGGATCCGCCACGTCCTTTGGCGGAGAGGACGTTGGCAAGGAGCCTCCGGTTCTCGACGGGGAAGGAGCCAAGGTCGAAGAAGTGTGGCTTTATCATTTCCTTCGGGATCCTGAAACAATTCGCCCGTGGCTTAAATACCGGATGCCGACGTTTGATTTTACTGAAGAGGAGACCAACTCTTTGGTAAAATATTTTGCTTACCTGGATGAACAAGAGATCTCGTTCCTTCGGGAAAAAGTAAAAACGAAAGCGGCCACCGTTGCGGCGGGTCGCGAGTTATTTACCCAGTTTAAGTGCATTCAATGTCATCAAGGCGGTGAAACGCAGACGATAACGGCGTCCTTCTTGGCGCCGGATCTCGCGATGGCGAAAGATCGTTTGAAACCAGCATGGGTGATCGAATGGTTGAAGGATCCTCAGGTCCTTCAAACGGGTACCATGATGCCCACCTTTTTCCCGGACGCCACGACACCGCTACCGGCTATTTTAGGTGGAAATGCAGAACAACAAATCAAGGCGATTCGGGATTATTTGTGGACCTACAGACCCGAGGAAGTCACGGAAGTGAAAGGAGGAAGTTCATGATAAAGTGTTCTTGTGAGGAGCGTTTTAGTGATTCCGTCATCCTGAGGAGGCGAAGCCGACGAAGGATCTCGGCTGGGATCCTTCGGCCACTGCGTGGCCTCAGGATGACACCGCTGTTACTTTTTCTTCTCCCGGCTTGGGTATTCGCCGGTTCCATTACTGGCACGATCAAGTTCACGGGTACTCCGCCTGAACCGGAACAGATTTCAATGGATGCGGATCCCATTTGTGCGTCGCTTCATGTGGAACCCGTTTATGCAGAAACCGTGGTGGTAAATGACAATGGAACGCTTCGTAACGTGTTTGTGTACGTTAAAAGCGGCTTAGAAGAACGGACATTTTCAGTTCCGGGTGAGCCAGCCGGCATTGATCAAAAAGGTTGTCACTATGAGCCCCACGTCTTAGGAATCCAGACAGGTCAGGAGCTAGAAATTCGCAACAGCGACGCGACGCTTCACAACGTTCATTCGCTTGCACAAAATAGCAAGCCATTTAATCTCGGCATGCCGATTCAGGGGATGAAGCTCAAGAAAAAATTCGAAAATTCAGAGATCATGGCCAAGTTTAAATGCGATGTCCACCCTTGGATGAATGCCTACATCGGCGTGCTTGATCATCCTCATTTTAGTGTGTCTGGCAGTGACGGCGCATTTGAAATTTCGGATTTGCCAGCGGGCGACTATGTGGTCGAAGCGTGGCATGAAAAATACGGTACGCAGGAACAGACAGTCACGGTGACGGAGGCTGAACCAGTAGTTGTGGAGTTCATGTTTCAAGCAACATGAGCCATATGGAAGCAATCGAGGGCATCCGTCATTGCGAGGCAGAGTCACAAAGCATTGCCGACTTGTCCGCCGGTAGTGTGGCGGAAGCAATCTTGCATCCAGATTACTTCGTCCATGCCTGGTATGCATCCTCGTAATGACGGTGCGTTTGCAATGACGAGGCGCTTGCACTTGGTGTTTTTCTTAATGCTTCTTATTTCCCCTCCTCTTTTCGCGGCGACGGTGACGGGCCGTGTGCTTTTTGATGGTTCGCCGGGTGAAAACCCGAAGATTGACATGTCGGCGGATCCCGTTTGCCGCTCATTGCATGAGTCTGGAGTTTTTGACGAGCGTGTGATCGTGAATGCGAATGGGACGCTTAAGAATGTGTTCGTCTATGTCAAGGAAGGGCTCGAGAAGACATCTCTTGCTCCGGCTGGAGAAGTGGTGTTAGATCAAAAGGGCTGTTCCTATCATCCCCGGATCCAAGGGATGCAAGCAGGTCAGACACTTACCATTTTGAATAGCGATTCTACGCTTCACAATGTCCATGCCTTTGCGAAGAACAACAAAGAATTCAACCTGGGCATGCCGCTCCAAGGAATGAAGCTCGAGAAAACGTTTTCAAATCCGGAAGTGATGGTCAAGATGAAATGCGATGTCCATCCGTGGATGACAGGTTACATCGGCGTGGTGGATCATCCGTTCTTTGCGGTCACCAATGAAGAAGGCGTATTTGAGGTTGAGAATCTTCCACCCGGCGAATACACGTTCGAGGCATGGCACGAAACGTATGGAACAAAGTCTCAACATGTGGTGGTTGAAGACGAGGCTCCGGTCGAGGTTGTCTTTCAATTCAGCGCGCGTGAGATTGTGGACGAGGCAGCAGGACTTAAAATTAAAGCGGCGGAGCCGAAGCCCTTAAAGGAGCTTGAGCGCTTTGATGACTCCGCCGCGTTAAACGTTCCCCGTCCGAAAAGCGGCTGGTGGCTGCCACCAAATGTTTCCACCTATGGTAGAAAAATTGATCGGCTCTTTTACATCATCTTGTGGATTACCGGAATTATTTTCGTGGGAGTTCAAAGCACGTTGCTTGCGTTTTTAATTCGCTATCGCGCTCGAACAGGTGCTCAAGCCCACTATACGCACGGCAGCAAACGGCTCGAAGTCATTTGGACGATTATTCCAGCCATCATTTTGGTCGTTTTAACGGTACTGAGTCAAAGGGTTTGGCGCGAAATCCGTGGGACGCCGCCAGCAGGAGCGATTCCCATCCAAATTGAGGCCGAGCAGTTTGCGTGGAACGTGCGCTATCCGGGACAGGATGGAAAATTTGAAACGTCGGATGACATCAAAACGGTGAATCAGCTTCACATCCCAGTGGGGAAACCGGTAAGGGTGCGGCTCAAATCGATTGGAAAAGACGGAAATCATCCCGTTATTCATAGTTTCTTTTTGCCGGAATTTCGGTTAAAACAGGATGTGGTTCCAGGGATGGGTATTGACGTGTGGTTTGAAGCGACTCAGACCGGAAAATATGAAATTGCCTGCGCCGAATTTTGTGGTTTGGGTCATTACCGGATGCGCGGATTTTTATCGATTCATTCGCCGGAAGGCTTCAATGCATGGCTGCGGGAGCAAGCAATCGCGTGAAGCGTCCACTCCCGTCATGCACCGGGCGCATGCCACTTGATGCAGTAACCCCAATGCCATTGCGAGGCAGCATACCAGGCGTTGCCGGAGCAATCCCAACTACATCGTCATTGCGAGGATGCAATCCAGGTGATGACGAAGCAATCACAGAACGCAGATTGCTTCGACCTCGCTTTGGCCGGCTGTCTCGCAATGACGGCACCATTGTATTGCTTCGGCCATGCTCTGGTTCCCTGCCTCGCAATGACGTTGGGATTACTGCATGGCGTGGGATGCGCCTCATTATAGTTTTGCAATGATCATTGTGTTACAATTTGTGCATCCTTAAAACAGCGGTGAAATGTCAAACTGAAGGTAACCGTTCAGCCCCGCCATCCTGAGCGGAGTAGCGCTCAGAGCAAACTCCGCGAAGGATCTCGTTTTTTCGAGATTCTTCGGCCGGAGCCTGCTCTGAGCCAGAGATCCTTCGCCCCTTTGGGGGCTCAGGATGACGGCGAAGGGGCCTCAGAATGACGATACGTGGGTGGCTGAACGGTTACAACTGAAGAGGTTTATTGGTGATGAAAACGAGTATTCCTTTCAAGCAAATGTCAGATCCGGTGAACCAAGGGAAACATTTGATTTTTGTGGGGAGAAAGGTATTCCGCGCCCGTACCGGCCCCCAAACTTTGCGGTTGCTTAAACAGCTTCGGAAGAAATACGCTCATCAAAAAATTGCTTTGACCTACGTTCCAAAGGCTGACGCTCTCATTCTTTTTCATGCGTATTGTTTATCCCTTTGAGCCCGTTCCCTCCAGGATTTTCGGCCGGCTTTATCGTCCCATTGCGGCGATTCATTTTTGGTCGTTACGACTTCGGGAATGGCAGGAAGTCTTTGCCGTAGTGGACACAGGCGCGGATTATACGCTTCTCCCGAGATTCTATGCGGATGACCTCGGAATTGACATCAAGAAAAAATGCCGTCGCATGAAGGCAAAGGGGATCGGGGGCACTGCAGACGTTTTTCTTTATTCCAAGATGAAAGTAAGCTTTCTCGGCAAACTTTTGACTGTTCCGGTCGGTTTTTCTGCACAAAATGATATTCCTCCTCTCTTGGGGCGGCACAAGTTTCTGGAAAGATTCAAAATTACTCTTGATCGACGTCGCATTTCTTTTGAGAGTTCCTAATCCCCCACCACTTTTAATTTTGGTGATTCGAGCCGCTTATATGACGCCTGATTTAAAAAGTGGGGGATTAATGGGAATTTCGTGTAGAATGAGTTGTTTCTGCCCCCTTAATCATAGGGGCTATTTCGGAGTCAAATTCATCCTTGAGGGAGGTTTGATAGGCGTCGCTTTCGACGAGCCAAAATTGGCGGCGCTGCCTTCTGTGGCGTTGCCAATTTTGTATCTTGGTAGGCGAGAACATCCAGCCGGAGACCGATGATTGTTCGCAGCCCGTGCGAACGACGGCAGTCCCCGAAGCGTAGCGAAGGGGAAGCCCAGCCTGGGGTGCCAATCAGAAGACAGGTGTTACCGTTCCGATATTTTAATGTTCGAAGCCCTCGGGAGGGTAACGCCTTTTTTGTCACTTCATTAATGGTACCTTTTGGAAATGTTCCAGATCTGGACACGTGCTAAAAAGTTGGCATTAGCGCAACGAGATTTGTCTCTTTTGAAAAAGCCTTAAAACGCCGCAGAAATAAAAATCTTGCACTATGTTTTTAGCCTGCACTTCTTGGAAGGGGTACCGAATATATTCTGGATTCGGGCTTTTTTCAGGTGAGAGGGAACCTATGCATCAATGTGTCACAATTTATCTACTTGTTCTTGTCGTCTTATTTTCCGGATGTGGGGTATATCACAAGTCTGACTATGAAGGAAGAAAACCTAATGCAAAACGCCCGCCCATTTTGATATACAACCATCTATGGCCTATAATAGTGCCTCCTTATGATTATCCATTAGATGAAGAAGGTTCGCTTACAGCCAGTTTTTCTCTCGATCCAGATAAAGGTTTGCGTGAAGTATTAGGAGGTTTGTTTTTTATTCAATTTTCCAAAACCAATCACCGATTAGCAGTGTCGTTAAAGAATAATACGAACACAGAAGCAACCATAAAGATACAACGGCTTAGTCTTGAAGATCGGAAAAAAGGATGGAAAAAGGAAATTATTACAGAACCATCCCAAGTGAACTTAGCACCGAGAAACACAAGAGAAGGATTTCTTCCAGATCATAATTACTCTATTTGGATACCCAAATCTAGCATAATGATCGAGGCTAATTTAGAGTATACGATTAATGAAGAAAAAGAGGTGCGCTCCAAAAAAATAATCATGGATAAGTATAGTTGGAATTTTTGTAACCGTTCAGCCACCCACGTATCGTCAT